>DJQL01000144.1:13665-14306 GCA_002437565.1 Prevotella sp. UBA6387 | reverse complement strand
CGAGTGCAAAGGTATGGACTTTCCGGATACCCTCCAAATGTTTTCAAGATTATTTTTGAAAATAGTGACATTATTGATGTAAATCAAGGATTGGAAGCAAAAAAGGGGCTATATAGACGGGATAGACTGGATAGACAAAATAGACGTGATAGACTGGATAGAGGGATGGGCATAATGGGCATGAGGGAAAGCAGGATGGGCAGGAGGCATAATGGGCAAGGGAAGCATGAGGGGCAAGAGTGGCTTAATAAGCATATTAAAGGGAGTGCGAGGGGGCACATTTGGCCGCCTTTTGGATTGACAATTATATGGCGTCGGCTTCACGCTTGAATCGCAACGCGATTCAAGCGTGAAGCCGAAGGCTGCAAAATAGAGCTATATAGGAACTACAATCGTTTCATCACCAAATTGACATATCTTGTTGATAGCCAGCCCAATTTGATTTTTCATCGTCGGGTTCGTCAAGTTCATCGTCCCAGAGACCAGTGCTGAAATTTGGGTCGTGAGGCTTGGCATCCGCCCAAGGTGTCTGAGACGACGACAATAAGGAACTGGACGAGTCTACGGTCAATATGTCGATGACCGGGCGAACATATTTTTTCTTTTTCATAGGAATCTAAATTAGCATGATAAATATAACT
>DJQL01000144.1:0-13607 GCA_002437565.1 Prevotella sp. UBA6387 | reverse complement strand
GACCTTTGTGCCATTGACCACATAGAGGCCGGATGGTAGCGAGAACGCGCGTGTGTCGCCTGCCCTAAGCGTCGCCACTCTGACTGTCGCGCCACTGAGGGCACGGACACAGACACGCACATCATTAGATGCCTTGACGGTCAACACGCCACCATTGGTAGAAAGCTCGAAACCGTTGTCGGAGGCAGCGGCAGAAGGCCACGAGATGCCTGTAGGCTGGGTGTTAGGCTCCGTGGAGACGCGGATGTAGCGCACGGCATTGCTGGCTGTCCCCACACGGTCGTACCACGTGCGGAATGGCAGCACGTAGACATCGGTGTATTTCGCGTCGAGGTTTAGCGACGACACGAACAAGTCTTTGTTGAAATAGAACACGCCCTTGGCCTTGGCTATTTTCTCGCCAGAGTAAGTGCCACGGTTGGCAAGCGACATAGCCTCATCGTCCACGGTGCCCTGCGCCGTCTCGCCGTTGAGCGACGACGGGGTCTTGACAATTGTAGCTCCGCTCTGCCTGAGAGTGAACATGATGTCGTCGGCAGACGAGGCGGCATGATTCTCAATGTTGACGAGATAAGGCTTGTTGGCCTCCGTCTCCGGCACGCCTAAGCACGGCGAGAAATGAGCGTTGACCGTATAGCGCTCGCCAGAGGAGCTGAACGAATTGTCGGCGTTCATGGTATAGAACGTGAACTGGCCGCCATCGGCAGGTTGACGGTAAGTGCCAGTCTCAGGGTCGAGAGCCAAGGTGAACGGCATGACTACCGATACCCACTTTGCGGTGTTGTTGGCCTTGGTTATAGTGCGACTGTAAATTACCTCATTGTCGGCATTGACACGGATGTCGTAGAGTGAGAAAAACGGCAGCTTGTCGGTCAGCACGATGTCGTTTTCGGCGTTGAAGTCATCGCCAGCCTCCGACCTCGAAGCCACGTTGTCGAGACTCGCCGTCACGCCCTGTGGCAGGTAAAGCATCGCATTCTTGCCCACAAGAGCCTTGATGTCGGCCAGTTTGCCTATCGTGGCATCGTTCTCGCTCGTGATGACAGCCTTCACCTTGCTCAGGTCCACATAAAGCACGTGGTTGAGGTCAGCGGGCTTGCCATTGGCCGTCTCGTTCATCTTGTCGATGACCTGCTTGGCGTAGACATATCCCGTGCCTTCCGGCATGGCGTTGCCGCTCTTGTCGCGCAACGTGACCTTGACTCCGGCGTAGAAATTGCTGTCGAAGCCATCGGCGAGCATGGCGTTGTCGTAGACGCGCGTGTAGGTGACGACAGGCTCGTAGTTCTCACGCTCCAGTTTCATGCTCGTGGAATAATAAGCATAATAAGCATGGCGCGGCGTGGTAGTTGGCGCGATGTTGTAGCGCGTCTCGTCGCACACCATCATGTAGAAGTCGCGATAGGCATTCTCCGTGGTAGTGATGTCACCCCACGTTCCGCCCTGAGCGGCATACTCTGCATTGGAATAGCGGTACTCCTCATAATAGAACGTCTCGCTGCCCGACGTGCCCGCCTTGAACTTGTCGGAGTTGTTGCATCGGAACGCCGTGTTTCCAGCCACGTCCACACGTATCTTCTTGGCATAGTCGTAGTCGGCGGCATCAGTGCGGTGCCCTTGCAGGTTCTCGCCGATGAGGTCATAGTAAGCCGACTTCGCGAAATGGTAGCGAGAGTTCTGGCCTTGTTTTCCCCAGTCGGCGTATGTCTCGTCGGCTTTCTTGTGGTGCAGCCCCTCAAGGTCGAACTTCAGGTTCTTGGTATCCACGTTGGCAGGCACGGCGAAGTCGACCTTGCCGTTGATGCCGATGGTGAAGTCGTCGGCCAGATACTGCTGCTTGAGCTTCGTCTCTCCCGACGGCAGCGTGCAGGCGATGTCCATCTTGTCTATATACGGGTTGAGAGCCTCAAGCTCCACCTCAAGGCTAACGTAAGCGAGATTGTCACCCTCCAGTCCCTCGACTTGCAGTTTGATAGCGTCGTTGTTCATTTGCCCCAACACGAGCTCTCCCGTTGGGTTGTCGGCATCGGCCTTGGCCTCTTGCGCCACGGCGTTGCCCGTCTTGTCGAATAGCTTTACGGTGAACGAGGCATTGCCCGTCATGCTGCTGGCACTTTCCAGCACGGCGTGCTGACCGCCATTGTTGAAGCAGCCATCGCCGTTGTCATCGTAAGAGACTATGTAAGCATTGCCCCTATTTTCACAGTAGAGGTTTGAACCATCCATTTTGAAAGTGGTGGCTCTGCGAGAATTATCTGTCGTTGACAGCGAAGGCTCGCTAAAAGGCCTGCCACTTTTATACATTAGATAGGTAGTTTTATTTCCTTCTGTCATTGACACCTTGCCGTCGTTGCCATAGGTCCACGCCACCTTGGTGGAGGTGAATCGCAGCGAGGCGTTCATGTAGCGTCCGTTGCCATCGGTGATGTAGACAACATCTCCTTTCTTAACACTGGCACGGACACCGTTGGAGAACAAGACTCGCGCGCCCACGATGCGGTAGCCAAGCGGCAACTTCGTCTTTCCGTCTTGCGAGAGCGCCTCGGTGGGAGATTCCAGCCAATAGGTGTTGTTTTTCAAGCCCATGTAGGCGCGTCCGTCTTTCCGTCCAACGGCTTGTATGGCCTTGTCGCCCTCGGTGCCAGGCACGGCAGTGCCACCGACAATGCCCGCCTCGTCATAGAAAAGGAAGTTGGCGGCAAGGTCCTTCACGTTGTTGTAGTTGTACTTATAAGATGTATAGCCACTGCTGGCAGCAGTGGACTTCTTTATCTGTCCGAAGTCCACGCGCTGCGTCTGGAACGGCAGGGCCACACAGCTCACGGCAGACGACAGGGAAGCAGGGCGGAGCGCCTCGCTGAACTGGTCGGTACACTCGAAAGTGACGACAAACGACGTGACCTTTACCCTCGCCATGCCTGTAGGGTGATCTTGACGGAAATACAGGATGTTGCCCATGTCGGCATCGGACATCGACGTGCGCTGCAAGACCGCGCCCTTGGTGCCCAAAGACACCGTGACGCTCTTGTTCACCTTGCTGAAAGCGGCATCCATTTCCTTGAACGTGCTCGCTTGCTCCCCATCATCGTCGTAGTCCATCACTATCTTGTAGCTCGTGAAGCGGTAGCCCTTGGGCAGCGACAGCGACAAGTGGTTGATTACTTCTGCCGACTTGCCCGAGGCGAACACGAGGCTTCCATCCGACACGCCGACGTTGTTGGCGTGCTCCTTCATTAGGCCGTTGCCGGTGAGCCCACTCTTGTCGGACGAGACGAGGGTCATGGGCAACTGTCCGTGCACCCACGCGCCGCCAAAGCCCGCGAGGTGGCTCTCATCACTGTAGCTCGCCGCTGAGATGACGTTGCCCGTCTTTGGGCTTATGCTCACCGTCTGGGCGGAGACCAACGAGACGACAGCCATAAAGACAGCCATGGCGACACTTCTCGACAGGCCAATACCATTGGATAAAAGTTTTGATAGGTTCTTCATATATAATAAGGTTTGTTGAAATGTACCCTACAAAGATAGGCAAAAAGGCCATTGCAACTCCCCAAAATCAAGCCATTGGTGTATCACCACACGCATTACATTGTAACAATTCGGAATGTTACAACAAAAAACTGACCCAGAAACAGCCTGAAAACAAGCTTATAACATCCGTTGGCAAGAAAACAGGCACACGACTGTTGGGATATGTGATACATTTTTTATAACTTTGCGTTAAAAGGAATAAGACACATGAAACTACTCTCCATACTCGCAGCCATTGCAACGGTGGTCATCATGTCAGCCTGCTCAAACGACCGGCAAACTCCACGCATGGGCCAACCCAGCAATGACCGATACACCTACGAACACGTGAAGAAGATAAGCGTGACACAACCCAAGCAAGCCCTAAAGCTGTTGCGCGACGCCGAGGAGAGGAAGACGATGACCGAGCTCGACATAAACGCGCTACGCGGCATAGTGTACTACAACTCCATGCTCGACTACAAGAAAGCCAGCGCGTATACCGATGCCGCCCTGCGAGACCCAAGCATAGAGAAACACCCCGACCGCCTGCTGGAGATGCTGCACATAGCCTCGCTCTTGTACTATAACCGAAGCGACTACGCCAACTGCCTGAAGATAACGGAGCAAGGCCTCGCCGAGGCATACGAGCACGACGACCGGGCACTCGTGGCTAAATTCATGACCGTGTTGGGGCAATGCCACTACGAGACCGGCGACTCGCGTCACGCCATAGCCTGCTACGACAGGGTGATAGACATTCTCAACGACGAGAACAAGAAGGCACAGACGTGGAAAAACCAATATGACCTCGTGACCGCCTACGCGCTGAAAGCCAACAGCCTGCTCGAGACGAAGCAATATGACAAGTTGCGAGAGACAGAAAACAGCTATGAGGCCGCGCTGCGCAAGCTCAACACCATGCCCGAAAGCATAGACGGCGTGAACGACTTAGCCAATGCCACCTTCTATTCCATCTACGCCATCGGCTACGAGGAGAGTGGCATGCACGAAAAGGGCAACGCCATGTATGACAAGCTGATGGGCACGCGAGCAGCCTCCACGCCAGAGGGGGCCACCTTCCTGGTGCCATACCTCATGCTGAAAGGCCGGTATGCCGAGGCGCTGAAGAAAGAGAACGAGATGGACAACGTGTGGCGGAGAAACGGCAAAGACACCGTGGACTACAGCTACGCGCACGTGATACTGATGAGCAAGGCGCGCACGCTGCAAGCCCTCGGACGATACAAGGAGGCCATGGAGACTGGCATGAGAGCCTACGCCCTCGGCGACTCACTCAACAAGCGCACGAGAAGCGAGAACGCCACATGGATGTCGGAACAGCTCGGCAAGGACGTGCTGAAGAAATACATCAACCGACAAGACAAGATCCTGAGAGTCAGCGGCACGGCCAATGTCATCATCACAACGCTTCTCGCGGTATGCATACTCCTGATAGCAATGGCGTTTCACGACAACAGGAAGCTGAAAGCCAAGAACCTTGCAGCCTCAGCCCTCGTGAGCGATCTGCTAAAATACAAAAGTCAGCTCATGGATCACCTCGACACAAAAAGCATGGCCAAGGAAGGGGACGCTACAGAGGATGACGCGGCCAACGCCAAGGACTTGCCCGACCATGACGAGTTTCTGAGAATGGAGAAAACGGTGATAGAGCGCCGACTTTTCGCGCGACCCAGGCTGGAACGGACAGAAGTGGCAAAGGATCTTGGCATGTCCGTGGCCGACCTCAACGACCTGTTCGCCGCCTATTGCAAACAATCGTTCAACAACTATATCAACGACTTGCGCATGGAGCATGCCGCCAAACTGCTAAAGGAGAGACCAAACTATACCATCGAGGCCATCGGCGCCGAGTGTGGCGTGCCCATCCGCCAAACGTTCCACCGTCTCTTTGCCAAGAAATTCGGCATGACACCAGCGGAATACCGCAAGAGCGTGGCAGAGGAATGAATTGAAAAGGCGGGACGGCAATCATTTGCCGTCCCGCCTTCTTATTAAATTCAACCTGTAAGTAAAAGAAATAATACAGAGCCCTATATCAATCTACTACATATTTCTTTCCTCCGATAATGTAAATTCCCTTTGCCAAGCCCTTCAAGGCCGCTGAACGGTCCACACCCCTTCTGACCAGCACGCCAGAAATGGTGTACACGTCTACCCGACCGTCGCCAACGGTGGGCTTCAAAGTGGCTACGCCCGTGGTGGACACTCGGCGATAGAGAGCCACAGGCTCCTGAGTTTTCTTATAACACGCAAATCGCGGAGCGGAATTGTTGTACCTTATCTCACGCTCAGTGTACTTGCAATTAAACACGTGAGCCGCGCCTCCGCTGATGGTCACCGTCCATTTGGTTTCCTTGCCAGTAGCCGTAGAGCTGGCATTAAGCTTATTTTTATCGGATGCGAGTTCAAGATATTCCTTGTCCACAGCGTCATACAAAGTGTAGCCAGCCTCATCGCCGCCAAGCAAAAGTTGGCGCGGCTGACTATCAGAGCCAACAGGTGTCGTAATCGACGCATTGGCAATAGTGACATCGGCATAGCCACGCACGTCATTATCGCTTCCGCTCTTCTCGGCGAGAGCTTTCTTTCCGGCCTCATAAACAATGAGATAATAGGATCCAGACACAAGATCAGCAGTGGATGTGACCTTTGAGAACACATAGCCATCATCAGGCGTTGGGTCTGGGTCGGGAGTTGGGTTGGGGTCTGGATTAGGATCTGGCTTGGGGTCTGGCTTGGGGTCTGGGGTGGTGCTCGCGCCACCATAGTTGTCATAGCTGAAAGCCACGCCTGTGCTGTCGCCCCAAACGAACTGTTCAAGCCCTGGATAATCAACATACGGGTTGCGGTTTTGCTGGCAATCAAAGACGGCGTTGTTGCGGTCTATCTCTTTCTGGCTCACGGGGTCTTCCTTGGCCCATTTCAGCAACATGCTCAACGCCCACGACGTATAGGCCGGATAACTGTTTCCTGCAAGCATGTCACATTTCCAATTGGCAATCTTATCCTCATAGCACGTTGCCATGTAGAAATATATGCGCGCGAAGTCGCCCTTATACTCATCGTTTGGCTCAAACACCGTGCCAGTATAGCCTGGGTATGTGCAAGGGCCAAGTTTGCTAAAACCTTTGTTCGACTTGTACGTTTCACCTTTGGTCTCACCAAAAGGATAATTGTTGCGTTTGCCATTAACATAGCCATCAGTTGGCACCACATGCACAATGTCAGACAGCATAGGACTTTTGTCATCAAACCAACTTTTAGGGAATGAATGCTCACGATTATATGCGTCACCTTCATTAGAATAACTTCCAGCTTGGTCTTTGCCAAATGTAAAATTTGTTGTGCAAGAATACATGTCCCACACCTTGCCGTCGGCACGCGCATCGGTCTTGGAATAGCAAGCCCACAAGTTTTTATAACCAATTTCCTTATGATTGCTGATAATCTTGAAGAGCGCAGTCTTCAATGCCTTGCCTTTCTGCCCGTTGGCTGTTTTATAATATGTGCCACTGTTGTTTGGCCCTTGGGCGAAAAGCTGCGCCACCAGGATGAGGAGCGCCAGCAATGACAATTGTCGTTTGAGTTTAAGCATAATTGTTTCTTAATGAATGACAGAATGCAAAGTTAAGCCTTTTATCTGTCATACACAAGCCAAAATGGCAAAACTATGAAGCTATATGCAGAAACAATGCACCTGCAAGCTACGACATGGCAACTGGCACAGATGGAACAGGCGTGCTGAAAGCCACTTGCTCAAGAGAGGCCACCACCCGCGTGGCCGCATTGTTTTCCCATAAACGGAAATCCACATCCTCCTCATAGCCACGAGCGAAGCTCAACAGGCTGGAAAGGTCGAAGCCGTCTGACCCCACTCCAACGCCCTCGCGCTCGAAGTCGGCCACGTTGCACTCCTGCTCTATATGAGCTGGCACCATGAGCACCGGCTTGCCCATATACAGCGCTTCGCACACCGACTCGAAACCGCCCGTGGTGGCATAGGCGCGACAGTTGGCCAGACTATCAAGAAACGCCTTGTCGTCTATGAGATGAAACGACAGCGTGTCGTCGATCTTTGTAATAGTGTCGGCGCCTTTCTTGTCCCAGAAGAATCGCAAGTTGACATTGGGATGCTCATTGTGCCAAGCCACGACCGACCGTGCGAAGCCAGCGTTGAGAATGTATCCCGTGACATAATCGCCATGATGCCGGGTGATGTCGCGCACCTCCGGACGGAGCAAAGGCGGCACCACGGTAAGGTGGCTATCCTCCACATCGGCATAAGGGCGTATGGAGAGAGCCATGACGCGCGATGCCCCAAGGCACGTAAGTCGCGTGAACCACGTGAGCCAACGCTGACTGTAAAGGTGTGCCTCCGGAAACTTGAAGTCGGGGTGAAGGAAGAGGTATTGATGTCCGACGCATACCATGGGGACATGCGGCCGCGACAAGAGGTAAGTCAATCCACAAAGCACCTCATAGAAGTTTATCACCATGTCCGCACCACTCATAGCTATGCTTCGGCTTATCTTGTGAATGCTCTCCAAATATTTTGGGGCCTTGATGACATTGTAGACGGCTGAGCGCAAGTGCCCAATATGCATATCGTCTCTTCCTGGCATGAAGTTGGGACTGTCAAACGTTGTCACCGGGGCTTCAGCCTCGTGGTAGAAGAACTCAGGAATCTCCCTGTTCTTGCTCTTGCCGATGAGCATTCCGGCAACCTCATGACCATTGGCCTTCAACATCTTCTCCATGGCCAACGCTTGAGTCAAGTGGCCGCGACCTTCTCCCTGTACGACGAACAATACTTTCATAATCTGTGTGTTATTTTGTATTCAATGGCAAAGTTAACACGGCCATATTACCACTCGTTGACAAACAGGATACAATAATATTAAATCTATCACAATAACAAGCCACAAACACGTCACGGATCCATAGGCTCATCATCATCAAGCTGTAGGCAAGACTCGTTGACCTTGAACTCTGCAAGGAAATTGTTTTTACGCTTTATTATGCTGACAGGCAAGAAACCCAATTCCTTGACGAAGCGGAGTGCGAACTTTTGACTGACAACATAGTCTATATGCGACTTGCTTCCAACTACCAATGCTGTTTTTTCCATAGGAAAGCCTTGGCGTATCATTATTCTTCCTGCATTGCGAAGATTGGTTGTGGTGTGACGGGCATGTGGCTCTATGATTACCACGCTATCTGGCACATGACATACAGAGACGAGATAATTTTTCATTTCCCATGCCTCACAATATGGAGTACCAAACGGATGCACCTTGCCACCAGACACGATGATGAATGGCACCATCTTGTTTTTCCAGCATTGAGCCGCATACTCAGCGCGCATGAGGCTCTCCGCGGTAACGTGTTCTGATCGTGAGTTAGGGCCTACCCCCAATACGACTATGGCCGAATAAGGGTATTGCTCCCATTGAGTAGCAGATGCCGCACAATAAGCATGCTCGTTCTCACCAAAGGACAACGGCTCATAGTCGGCTGCTTGCAAGCGACCATTGGCTGCAAGCAGCAACTTGGCGGCCTGCATGGGTATTGACACAAAGGTCTGGCTTTCTTCATTGAGCATGAGAGAGTTTTCAACCACCAATGGCAGAATCTCATTCACGAAGCGAGGACTATGGACATTAAAACTCACAGAATCCACGTCTGGATAGTTTGGCTTAGCTCCACTGCCATAAACATCTATGGCATGATTGATGGCTTGTGCGTCGTGCAGCCAAATATTCTTCACCTTTACGCCATTCTTTCCTTTTGTCATGACATAGCAGCCAGTTGCGCAGATTGAGTCATCAACAAAAGAACGGAAGTGAGTGTCACTGTCATACAAACGCTGAAGTTCACCACCAACGATGTCAACAGCATCGTCTGTCAACTTCAATTCATTAGCGCTAACCATGCCATATTGCGTACATGACAATAAACGGCGCTGCTCCTTTCCAATCTGCGACAAGACCTTGTCTTTGGAGAGTAATGTCCTGATTTCCGGATTTCTGTTAACCATAAAACAGAAATAGCAATTTTTGCTCATCACGTCATCTGGCGAGATGGGGACAAGCCACTGCCTCCCCTGGCCAATAGCAGGAATGGACAAGAGCAGCATCAAGTATAACAAGAACCTTCTCATTGATTTTATACAATTTGCGGAGCTTAATACCCAGGATTCTGATACATCTTGTCAGGATTGAGTTTCCATTCATCATAAGGAATTGGGAAATATATGTCCTTTTCTCCAAAATTATTCAGATTGGATATGCCATAGTCTTCCGACTTCTTTCCGTGCATATACTGCACCAAGTCTTTTGCGTTGAAGAAGCGAAGAAGGTCATACCATCTTTGGTTTTCAAACGCAAGCTCACAGCGTCTCTCATGGAGAATGGCACGCATCAAATTAGGACATACCGCACTGTAAGACGCGTCATCACGCACCTCCTCATAGCTTTTCAATCCTGCTCGTTTCCTCACTTCATCCAGCCATTTCACGGCTTCAGCCTCATTGCCCATGCGCGCATTGACTTCTGCCAACATAAGGTAGACATCTGCATAGCGGAGAATGATCCAATCGTTGCCACCATAGCCAAGCGTACCGGCAGCGTCGCTCGTGTCGCGAAACTTCGTGATGAACCACGCCATAGCCGCAGGGTCACTGCAATATTTCACGGACCAATCCTTGCGAACATCACCATTCTCATATTCCTTTACCAAATCAGGATTGACAAACGTGCCCATTCCTTTCGATGCCACCTGTGAATTGATGGTCTCGCCCTTCGACTGGTTTGTGGCCGCTATTGAAGAATGATTATCCTTGTCGCCCTGCTTATACACTATCTGGAAGATTATCTCCTTGCAAGTGGACTTTTTGTTAACGTCAAACACATCAGGGTAAGGAATGTCTGACAGGGAATTGAATTCCCTCATGTCATAGCATTGTGTCAGATATTGTTTTGCCTTTTCAAGATACGATTCCGCATTGCCGTCACTCAACACGGCCGCCATGGTGAGATACACCTTTCCGAGCAAAGCCGTGATGGAGGCCTTGTCGGCACGGCCGCGGCTGCCCGCTTCTTGTCGATTGGGCAGAGAACTTTCAAGGGCTTCCTCCAAGTCTTTTACTATCTGGGCATAGATTTGCTCTTTGGTTGTCCTGAATGTATTGGCGGTAATATCGCTTTTTTGTGACGAATAAGTTGTCACGAGTGGGGCGTCACCCCATTTTCGCACGATATCAAAATAGGCAAGGGCACGCAAAAACTTCGCCTGGGCCAAATCATTGGCGCGAGTGTCTGCATCCATGCTAACTTCATTTGCACCCTTGATAGTAAAGTTACAGTCGTTAACCGTACTGTACAGACCTGTCCAATACTTTTTAAGGTATGTGTTGCTTGGCAGAATGGCGAAATTGGTAAACTGGAACGGCTCGCCAGAAGCCGACTGGTTGTCAAGGCGGCCAGTATTGTCGGAGCGCTCCTCCGTGAACATAGTGCTCGACTCACCCATGCAATAGGTGCTTCGCAGAGAGACATAAGCTCCATTCAGGGCCTTTTCCACATCGTTGACACTCTGGAAATAAGAGTCGACAGGTATCTTGTTTGGATTCTTCTCGTCAAGGAAATCACCGCACGACGACAACACTACCAAGATTGCCGTGGCAATGAACAATATATTTTTCTTCATTTCTTTCAATTTCTTTTTAAGTTAGAACATCAACTGCACTCCAAAATTGAATGCCCGCACCAAAGGATATTTACCATAATCCACACCGGGAGTAAGGTTTGAGCCATTGTTGTAGTCTACCTCAGGATTATAGCCTTTGTACTTGGTTATGGTAAAGAGGTTATCGGCTGCTACATACAAGCGCAACTTGCTGAACACATTGTTTGTCAACTTTCCTATTGACGGCACTGAGTAACCTATTGTAAGATTGGTACACCTAAAGAACGAGCCGCTCTGAAGATAGAATGTTGACAGGCGTGTGCTGTTACTTTGGGTTCCTCCACGTGAAGCGCTATAGACCCATCCGTTGCCTGGGTTTGACTCATTTCTGTAACGATTGTCGACAACCGCATACTGGTTGCCAGATCCTTCCATGTTGAAAAGATAATAGTCTTGTCCGTCAAGCACCTTGTTTCCGTAACTGCCATTGAAAGACGCTGAGAAATCAAGCGACTTGTAGTCGCCACTGATGTTGAAGCCATAAGTAAACTTCGGATGAGGATTGCCTATGATGGTTTTATCGTTGTCATCAACAACTCCGTCATCATTGATGTCCTCAAAATAGATGTCACCAGGCTGCAATGGCAAGCTCTGCGACAATGAGCGTGCCGGTCCCTTGATTTTGTATCCGGCCTGAAACTTATGTGTCGTGGCATCATAATGCTTGTCGTCTTCCGCTATATTGGCCATGTCCGACTGCCTCACCATTCCTGCGACCTTAAAGCCATAGAACATGCCTATGGGCTGGCCCACTTCGGTGATGTGCGTCTTGTATGACCTTTCCGCACCATTTACAATCAAAGTGTTGCCACCGTCAAGCTCAAGCACTTTGTTGCGGTTCACGGAGAAGTTTCCACTTACGTTGAGGTGCATGCCATCTCTTGCTATCACACGCCCATCGATTTGCAAGTCTATGCCCGTGTTACGAATTTTCGAGTTGGGCAAGTTTGTCAAGATTGAGTTCGCTCCACCTATTGCTGAGATTGGCTGTTCGAAAAGCAGGTCTCGCGTATAACTGAGATAATAGTTGGCGGTGATGGACAGGCGGTTGTTGAACAGCGACAAATCCGCGCCAAAGTTGAATTGTGACGTGGACTCCCAACCTATCGTGTTGTCCTTGACACCTCCAGGCTCCACGCCGGAAGACACCGTGCCATTGCCGAAGACCGCGCCCTCCGGCGAGCTCATCACAGCCTCATAGTTGTAGTTGCCTATGTTGTTGTTGCCACTCTTTCCCCAACTTGCACGCAATTTCAATGTTGACTTGTTTCCAAACAGCGAGTTGTAGAACGGTTCGTTGGACACCGTCCATGCCAAAGACACCGACGGGAAATATCCCCAACGATTCTTGGGACCGAACAGAGAAGATCCATCACTTCGGAAAGACGCGGTAAGATAATATGTGCTCCTGTAATTGTAATTCAAACGGGTGAAATAGGAAAGCATTGCCCAGTTTGACTTTGAAGTGTCGTAAAGCGAAAGGTCGCTCGGGTCTGCGCCATGGCCTGTTATTTCCTCTATGTGGTCGTCTTCATATCCCGTGCCCTTTACTCCCAAGATGTCATACTCGTGCTTCTGTATGGAATAGCCAGCCACGCCACTGAAATTGTGGACACCTGCCCACGAGTGATTGTAGTTGGCGGTAAACTCGCCCAAATAGTCATTGGTGTGCGCACTGGTTGATATGTCATAAGCCGCAGCCTGAGCCTGTGGCGACCCAGGCTGGTACGCGCCCGTGGAAAGACTCGTTGGACGATAATACTCATATTTTTCATAGTAGGTATACATGCCCAAGTTGGCCTTCAAGGTCAAGTCTTTCAGCGGTTCGTAGGCGACATTGAAGTTGTAGGTGTTGCGGTCTCCGCTCCTCCTTATCTTTGTCTCTTCAGCCAATGCCACCGGGTTTTCTATCTGCTGGAAACCATATTGCGACGCATAGGAAGTCATTTCGCCTTTTATGAGATTGCCGTTGTCATCATAGCAACGGAAGATTGGCGCATATATCAATGCCCCGAGAATGGGGCCATGGTCGAAGCGGCCTTCGTCTATCTCACGATTCCAATTGGAGACATGTGAGAAATTGGCTCCCACGCTTAAGTGGTCATTGATCTTGGCATCAATGTTCCCGCGGAAATTAAGGCGACGCTGCTGCGATGTCCGCACTATTCCCGCCAAGTCCATGAAACTGCCACTGAGGTCGTATCTCACTTTGTCGCTGCCGCCATTGACCGTGATGTGGTGACGCTGTGATATGGCCGTACGGTAGAGCTCATCTTGCCAATCGGTGCCATACTGTGGGGCCATGACTTCTTGCTTGTCAAAATCAT
>DJQL01000077.1 GCA_002437565.1 Prevotella sp. UBA6387 | reverse complement strand
TGTGGGAAGTTGTAGTTGACGTAGCAGCCGTGGAAATAGCTCACGAAACGCTTGTACTCTTGCTGCTTAAGCTCCGCCTCCTGGTGGAACCACGTCTCAAACTTCTTTCCCGCGTATGCCGGGAACTGGCGGTGCTTGTCAATCTTCATCACCTTGTCGAGGACGACCTTGGCGGGCTTCAGTCCGAGGAAGAAGTTGGTCAATGGAGCCACGAGCGTTGCCATCGAGCCAACGAAGTCGGTGTTGGCGAGCATCTTGTCGCGCAGGCTCGGCGCGTGGGTACTGAACTCGATTCGAGCGGCCTGTATGATGTCGGCAATCTTCACCCCGTGTGGGCATGCCACTTCACACCTCTTGCAGTTGAGGCATAGCTTCAATGTCTCGTTGAAGAAGTCGGGGTCTTTCAGGCGGTAGCGCAGCAAGTCGGGACCGGCGTGCTTAGGGCCAGGGTATTCCGGCTCCACGGTAGACACGGGGCAATACGCTGTGCAGATGCTGCACTTCAGGCATTGCTCATAGTCGTGTTCGCTGAGGTTTTTTATTTGTATCTTCTCTTGCATAGCTGTAATCTTTTATCGGATGATGTTAGAGGGTTGAAGCCACGGCAAGAGCCGTCAGCAGGTCGATGCCCGTCGATGTCGCCATGCGTGGGTCGTTGCCGCTGAGGATGGAACCGATGGCATACACATTATCTAATGTCTGGCTGTTCTTCATTGCCAACAGGTTGTCGTCAGTCTTCACGCCATACGATTGGTATGGTTGCTTGCCGTATAGGTCGTATGAAGCCCACTTAGCGCGGTCTGCGTCGGCGTCCACGTCGAGGCCGAGTATTGGCTCGCGCACGCCCTCGTAATTGGAGGTCAGGCCACCGCCGAGGAACGAGCCCGCGGCGAATACGAAATTGTCGGCTTCTAGAGCTGTTGTGCCCAATTTGTCCGTATATACCTTTTTGAGGCGACTTCCTTCCAATTCGCCTTTTGCGACGGTGTTGTTAGGAACCAGTGTGCCGCCCAGCTTCTGGAAATATTGGCGCAGAATGGTCTGCACGCGCACGCCCGGCACTGATGGGGGCATCGTTGCTACGAACTGCGTCTTTACTGGCAGGCTGTCTTGCAACAGCTTCGCGGCGTGTTCGTTTGCCACTCCCAACACGGCGGGCAGGAGAAGCAGGTCGATGCCGGCAGGCATGGCTGCTTTCAGTTTTTCAGCCACTTCCTTGACGTTGTTGTCGTTGGCAAGGTAGTTGGCGATGTTTGTCGCGCGCATTTCCGTTGGGCTCTGCCTCGCGTGCTCCAAGAGAGGAGTCGTCACGGTGCGGAGGCTCACCTCCGCGCCATGGTCGCGCAGACCTTGGGCGATGTAAGGCACGGGAAAATCGAGGAAGCCTGTGATGTTGGCAAGGCATATCTTCTTGCCCTTGAGCTCCTCGGCGTTGGCCACGGTGAAAAGTCCGTCCATTGTCAGCCATGTCGGGATGAGCTTGCCGATTGGCGAGAGACGGTAATGGTTCTTGTGACAGTCGCCTTTAGTGCTGACGCCAGCCTCTTCAAGGAGTTTCTTGGCATCCTTTGCCAATGCTTCCATGTTTTTTACCTTGCGGTATGGATGGTTCTCAGGCAGTTGGCCTGCGGCCTGCGTCGGGTCAGCGACCTCCTTGCCATCGTTGTAGCCTATGAGGTCGAATGAGCCTGAGTTGAAATGCAGGTTGCTTTGGCCACCGTAAACCATGGCCACGTTCTTGCCTTTCTTGGCGAGGGCGATGCCGCACGTCAGTCCGCTCAGTCCGCCACCTATTATGATAGTATCGAATTTCATTTTTTGTCAAGCGTTAAGTCCACAAAGTTCCTGGTAAATCTTCAGCGTCAGCTGGTTCTCTTTAAGCGTGTCGCCCCAAGCCACGGGTTGCATGCCTTTCCAGCGCTCCTGCATGAACGAGGCGAGGTCGGCGAGTTCTTTCTCTGGCTTGTTGTTGCCCACTTGACACAACACGCAAGAGGCACGGCAAGCACAGAGCTCAGCCTGGCACGTTCCCATACCAATGCGCGTGCGGCGGCGCAGGTTGATGAGGTTATGCACGTGGAGCTTGTCAACGGCGAACTTCACCTCTCCGGCGCTTACTTCCTCACACTCACATACGAGGGCGCGGTCTTCTATCGTGTCGTGTGGAATCTCCTTGGTGAACGTTCCGTGACGGCCAATCTCGGCTATACGGCTCGTCGATGCCACGAGGTCGCTGTAGATGTCGTCGCGCATTTCTGCCTTTATCTCGCCGTCGGTCTCCTCTGATCCAGGAAGTGGCACCACGGCGGTGTCGCACTTCTTGTCGATGCCCAACTTCTGGCAAGCGAGGTCGGCGGCCTTCTCCGCCATGAGGCGATAGGTCATCATCTTTCCGCCGGTTATCGTGGCGAAGCCTTTCAGACCGTCGCGCTTCTCGTGGTCGAGGAGCACGATGCCACGGCTGATGCTTCGGCCAGATGGGTCATCGTCTGAAGCCACAAGTGGCCTCACGCCAGCGTAAGCGCGGATGATGCGGGTCGTGGCAAGGCTCGGTGCGAGATTCATGCCCTCGCGAATCATCAGTTCCACCTCATCTGGTGTGGCGCGCATGTCGTCTATCTGGTCGAAAGGCACTCGCGTGCTTGTCGTGCCGATTACGCACACTGCATCGTCTGGCACGAGTATGTCGCCGTTGGCAGGCTTGCGGCAACGGTTTATCACCATGTGATTGACGCGGTGGCCGAAGATGAGCAGAGTGCCTTTGGCAGGGAACATGTTTATCTTCACTCCGGCCATTTGTGCCACTGGCTGCCCCCAAATGCCGGCAGCATTGATGACAAGGCGGCTGTGAGCCTCGCTTTGCTCGCCCGTACGGTTGTCGCGCAGCTTCACGCCTTTCATCACGCCGTTTTCTATGATGAACCCAACCACCTCGACGTATGTGCGCACTTCCGCGCCATGTCGCTTGGCGTCGATAATGTTTGCCGTGGTGAGGCGGAATGGGTCTATAGAGGCATCTGGCACCCTGACGGCCCCTATGAGCGAGGGGTTGACGGCGGGTTCTATGCGGCGCGCCTCTTCTGGAGAGATGATGTCAGCCCTGATGCCAGCCTTCGTGCAGGCCTCGACAAATGTCTTCTGGTAGTCGAGGCTGTCTTCGGGAAGTGTTATGAAGAGTCCATCGGTTTCTTCCACGCAGTGGCGCGCCACGCGGCGAAGCGTCATGTTCTCTTTTATGCACTCTTGAGCCGACTCCTGGTCGGTGACGGCGTAACGGGCGCCACTATGCAACAAACCGTGGTTACGACCAGTGGCTCCGTTGGTGAAATCGTTCTTCTCGACAAGAAGGACTTTCATTCCGCGGCGAGCACAGTCACGTGCAGTGCCGGCTCCGGTGATACCACCGCCGACAATAATCACGTCGTATTCTTCTTTGATGGTCTTGTCAATCATTGTGGTTTTTGTATAATAGGTGTTTTACTTTTATTACGAAAGCAAAATTATGAAATGTTGGTTACATTTCGATACTTTATTCATGCTTATTTTCTTGATATTTGCAATGTTTAACATGAATAACTGCTTAATTGCTTCGTTTTGTTTAGAAAAAATCAAGGTCGTCGTTTTTATCTCTTAATTTATAATATCCAGGTTGCTATCATTACTTTGCAACTTGGTTGCGCTTCCACTTTTATAACTTTGCGCCCAAAATAAGAAAGAAGTATTGGATAGATAAAAAACACAAGACATGGACAAAAAACTGTTATTTCGTATTGTGATTACCGCAGTGTTGCTCTTCGTGGCTTGGATTGTTACCAAGTCGTTTGCCATACCGGTTTGGAGTCAGTTACTCGTCTTTCTCGTGCCTTACATTATTATATCATATGATGTCGTGGGCGAGGCCATAGAGGAAGGAATTGGCGAGCGTAATCCTTTCAATGAGGATTTCCTCATGTGCATTGCCACCATCGGAGCCTTACTCATAGGCTTCCTTCCTGGCGCGGAACCGCAGTTCCCCGAGGCGGTGTTCGTGATGCTTTTCTTCCAGGTCGGTGAGCTATTTGAGGATTATGCCGAGGACAGGAGCAAACGGTCTATAAACGATTTAATGGATATTCGTCCCGACGTGGCAAACGTGGAACGTGGCGGTGAGGTCACTGTCGTAGATCCCAAGACGGTTGCTGTGGGCGAGACCGTAGTGGTGCGCCCTGGCGAGAAGGTGCCTATGGACGGCACTGTGATTGACGGCGTGTCCAGTCTCAACACCGTGGCGCTGACGGGCGAGAGCGCGCCGCGTGCCGTGGGTGTGGGCGATGAGGCGTTGAGTGGTTGCGTAAACGTGTCGGGCGTGTTGCGCATAAAAGTATGCAAGTCGTTTGGTGACAGCACCGCCTCGAAGATTATCAAGCTCGTGGAGGAGTCGGCTGAGAACAAGTCGCATAGCGAGACGTTCATTCGCCGATTCTCCCGTGTCTACACCCCGATAGTGGTGTTCCTTGCCATTGCCGTGGCATTCGTGCCACCGTTGTTCTGCGACAGTTATGCCCAAGGGCTTGCGACATGGGTCTATCGCGCGCTGAGCTTCCTCGTGGTGAGCTGTCCGTGCGCCCTCGTCATCTCAGTGCCATTGAGTTTCTTTGGCGGCATAGGCGGGGCGTCGCGCAAGGGAATCCTCATCAAGGGCGGTAACTACATGGACGCGCTCGCGAGGCTCTCCACCGTGGTGTTCGACAAGACTGGCACGCTGACGCAGGGCGTGTTTGCCGTGGATGCCGTTCATCCTGAGACAATCGATGCCGACGACCTGTTGCATCTCACCGCTCACGCCGAGGAATATAGCACTCATCCCATTGCCTCCGCTCTACGTGCCGCTTTCGGCAATGCCGCGTTTAAGGATGTCGAGTTGGGTTGCGATGCCAACAAGACGAATGTCGGTGAATTGCTCGCCGATGGTTGCCGTTTGGATAATGTCGAGGAAATAGCGGGCCAAGGCATTCGCGCCACCGTGAATGGACACGCGGTCAGCGTGGGCAACGTCAAGCTGATGGAGGCTTCGGGTGCCACGGTCACCGAGTGCGAGAAATGCAAGGGCACCGTGGGCACTATTATACATGTTGCGGTTGACGGCGTGTATGCTGGCCACATCGTTATTGCTGACAGGGAGAAGGCCGACAGCCGCTATGCCATTGCTGACCTGAAGCAGCTTGGCGTGCGAAAGGCAGTGATGCTCACGGGCGACCATGAGCGCGTGGCAGAGCATGTGGCACGCGACCTCGGGTTGGACGAATACCACGCCTCTCTCTTGCCGCAAGACAAGGTGGAGTGGGTCGAACGACTTATCAACGACAAGCCCAGTGGCTCCACGCTCGCTTTCGTTGGCGATGGCATCAACGACGCGCCGGTTCTCGCCCGTGCCGACGTGGGCATAGCCATGGGCGCGCTCGGTGCCGATGCGGCGATAGAGGCTGCCGACGTGGTGTTGATGGACGACAAGCCGTCGAAGATAGCCACGGCCATAGGCATAGCGCGCCGCACCATTGCCAACGCTCGCCAGAATACCACTTTCGCCATAGCGGTGAAGGTCGTCATCCTCATCCTTGTCGCCACGGGCGTTCTTGGCAGTCTTGCCATGCCCCTGGCGGTGTTTGGCGATGTAGGTGTGATGGTGCTTTGCGTGCTCAACGCCATGCGGACGTTGAGGGTATAAAAGGTTAAATCACGAACCGCAGTCCAATGGCCACCCTGCGCCAGTTGGCATCCAGGCCGAAGCGGCCATTGCCTACCACGGCCCCTTCGTGGGTTACGCCCCGTGTTGCTGTAACATTCTTCCTTGCGGATTTCTCACGTTGATTAAAGTTTTTTCTCACACGGATTAAAATGATTAGAAAGATAGCTACGCCGCAATCGGCTACGAGATGACGATGTGCAGAGCCCATCTCTGCATAGCGGTTAAAAGTGTTCAGCCATTTCCTGGGATGTGTAATTGCGGTGGAGACGTGCCAACTTGATTTGCTGTCCCATCTCCTCAAGCATCCTTCTTTGCTTGGGTAATAACACTCGTTTCATAAATGCTAATGTCCGTTATTTTGCGCAAAAA
>DJQL01000037.1 GCA_002437565.1 Prevotella sp. UBA6387 | reverse complement strand
CGAGGCCCCAAGGCCCAAATCTCCTTTTGGCAGTCGCAATAGGTTTTGACAAACCTCTCGGTGACGGCATCGCCGAAGGCCAGTTCACTGGCAATGTGCTTGGCCTGTATCTCGGCAAGTTGCTCGCGCGAGATGCGCTGCTTCTTGTTGGGACGTTGTGGAGTGTTTTGCTGTGCGAAAGCGGTGGCGCAAGTCGCAATCATCATTATTGCGACGACTAATGTCCTGATAATGCGTTTCATGATTCTTGTTGTCTTTAATTGTTATGCTATTCTGTTTTATTTTATGTAGTGTCTCAGATGATGCTTGTCAGTGGATAAAGACATCCTCTTGGTAAACTTCCACCAAGTAGGCCTGGTCGTCGGTGGAGAGCTGGCTGAAAGCCTGGTCCACGTCGTTGATGGTGGTGGCGTGTCGCTTGGGGAAGTTGATGTGGATGATGAGCGCGAGGGTTAAGCAGGCTGCCACGGCAAGGAGGCTGCGCGTGAGAAGACGAAGCTTTGGCGGCTTGTGCTTGCGCGCGGCTTCCCGCGTCGCCGGCGTGTTTGCCATGTTTCCGTCATGTCCCGAACCGTCGTTGTTCAGCTCTTTCCAGATGTCGTCTTCGAGCTTGTCGAAGAAACCGTCAGGTGTGCTGTAAGGCATTCGCTTGCCTATATTGTCGAAATCAAAACCTTTGTTGGTCATTGCTTTATTAATTTAATAGTTCGAGTTCATGTATTTGATAATCTTCTCCTTGGCGATGTGGAAGTTCATCTTTGCTGCCGAGGTCGTTGATCCTGTCGCCTCCGCTATCTCATCATAGCTTAGCTCATCGTAATAGCGCATGTTGAATGTCGCCTGTTGCTTGGTTGGCAACGAGAGAATGGCTTTCTGCAGCTTCACGGCTTCCAAGTCGGTGTAGTCCACGTAATTGTCAGACGCGATGCGATTTACTCCATTCTCGTCTTCCTCCAAAGATGTTTGGCCTTGCTTTCGGTAACCAATCAGCCTGAGGGCCTCGTTGGTGGCAATCCGGAAGATCCAACCACGGAATGAGCTGTCGTCCTTGAACTTGTCGAAGGAACGAAACACCCTGATGAAAGTCTCCTGCGTGGCATCTTGCGCGTCGTCGTGGACAACCACCAGTCGGCGGATATGCCAATATATCGGTTGCTTGTATTTACGCATCAAGAGCCGAAACCCCGTCTCGCGTTCCTCCCTAATGGTTCGAATGATGTCTTTGTCCTCTATCGTCATACCACATAGAGTTTTTTCTTGCCGTTGGTGACCATCTTGATAGGATTACTTTTGCTCAAGGCGAAGGCATCGAGCTCAGCCTCGGCCGTGGCTTTCGTCAAGCCAGTCATCTTGCAGTATTTGGAGATGGTAAGCTGCTTGTTGTTTTTCAAGTAAGCCAAGGCCATCTCCAGACGGTCTTTCTTGCTCAACCGGTTGCTGACGTGGGTCGTGACCGCTGGGCGGTTCACCACGGTCACTACGGCAGGCCGGTGATAGCCATAATAGCGGACGTGGCCGTAGTAGTGTCTATGTTGTGCGAAAGCTGTAGTGCCAGCCAAGGTCATCAGGGCGACGACTGTCGCTTTCTTGATATTCGTCTTTATGTTCATAGTCGTAAACTCCTTTTACTTTTACTTGTTGGTTATTCTCTCGAAGAAAACAGATGGTCGGCATGGCCAAGTTCCTTCTAGTATTGTCATTATTGTCGAGCTCTTTTTAATGGCGCTACGACTATATGACCCGATGGAAAGGGAAAAGTAAAACCAAGCATGGCTTTTTTACTTGAAATTGCGTAATTTTGTGGTATTGATTATATGTAATAACATGAAAACAATATTATCTTCATTTCTCTTCTTGACCGCCTTTGGCTCGCCCATGTTAGCTGGCAACCATGTAGTGGGAAGTTTCTGTCTCAATGGCCCCGTGGCGTTGAGCCGCCCTTTTATGCTCGACAGCGTAGGCGTTGATGGCAAGGCATTCAGCGACGACGCTTTCCTGAGCAGTCCATTGCGCGAGACGGGCACGCTGACACTCGCCTCTGGACAGAAGTTGCAGTCGGGGTCGGCATTGGCGTTGGCATCCCTCTCTTTCGACATGGAGGCGACCATGTACATCAAGGCCAAGATAGCCGTGACAGGCCTGAAGACCGACAAAATTTACGTGGACGGCAATGAGAGCGACGGCAACCTCACCCTTGAGCCAGGCAACCACCATGTGGAGGTGCGTGCGCTTCTGCGTGGCGCTGTAAAGCCGAAAGTCACAGTCTCCACCGACAACGATGCCGCGCTGACCATACTCGAGCCCGGTGCGAAGCGGCTCTATGGCATCAAGGACGTGCTCGTGGGCAAGCACTATTGGGGACTTGAGCTCTCTCCCGACGGTCGCTATGCCATCTCTGGCACTTACGACACCCATGATGGCGGCAAGGTGGCGTGGTCGTGGACACTGAGGGAAGTGGGCACTGGCAAGGTGTTGCGTGTGAGCGACAAGAATATGAGGTTCTTTCCCAGCAGCGACGACCTGCTCGCGGAGCGCATGGCCGACAATGGCAACCGCCAGCTCGTGAGAACCTCTATAGTCGACGGCAGCGAGATGGTGGTGGTGCCCGACCTGCCAAAAGACGACAGTTGGGAGATGACACCCGACGGCAAGGCAATCATCCTTTCGCATGAGAACAAGGGCCCCGTGGAAGACAAGGATGTGTTTCAGGTGGTGGAACCCGACGACCGCCAACCAGGATGGCGCGACCGTATGTCGCTCTCGCTCCTCGACATCACTACTGGCGCTGTGCAGCCGTTGACGTTCGGCTTCCACAACGTGTCGCTCCTCGATATCAGTCAGGACAGCAAGTATGTGCTATTTTCCACCACAAGTCGCAGGCTCACCGCTCGCCCCACGACGCTCTTCTCCATCTGGCGCATGGACCTGAAGACGCTGAAGGCCGAGTGCCTCGTGAAGGACGACGGCTTCGTGTCAAGTGCAAAGTTCTCTCCCGATGGCAAGCGGGTTGTCTTGATGGGATCGCCAGAGTGTCTTGGCGGAGTGGGGAAGAACGTGCCAGAGGGCCGCGTGCCCAGCATGTACGACTATCAGCTCTACACCATGGATATTGCCACGCGTAAGGTTAAGGCCCTGACCAAGGACTTTAACCCATGCGTGAATACCTATGAATGGTCGAAGGCCGACGGCGACATCTGGTTCACCGCCTACGACCGCGACTATTGTCACCTTTACAGGTGCGACCCGGCAAATGGCACGATAACCCAGGTGGACGAGCCAGAGGACATGGTAAGCCAGATTGCCATGGCCGACAATGCGCCAAAGCTGCTTTGGCAAGGGCATGGCGCGAGCAACAGTGACCGCCTCTATTGTCTTGATACCAGCACGGGCACGTCGTCGCTCATGGAAGACCTCAACAAGGACAAGATGAAAGACGTGCAGCTTGGTCGTTGCGAGCCGTGGTCGTTTGTCAGCAGCCGCGGTGACACCATCTCCTGCCGCTATTACCTGCCGCCACGCTTCGACAGCAAGAGGCACTATCCAGTCATCGTCAACTATTATGGCGGTTGCTCGCCCACGAGCCGCGACTTCGAGACGCGCTATCCCCAGCATGTTTATGCCGCCGCCGGCTATGTGGTGCTGGTGGTCAATCCGAGCGGCGCCGTGGGCTTTGGCCAGGAGTTTGCGTCGCGCCATGTCAACACGGCGGGCAAGGGCGTGGCCGAAGACATAATAGAAGCCACGCAGAGGTTCTGCCGCGACCACGCCTTCACCGACAGCACAAAGGTGGGATGCATAGGCGCGAGCTACGGAGGCTTCATGACGCAATATCTGCAGACGCAGACAGACATATTCGCTTGCGCCATATCCCACGCCGGCATCAGCGACCACACCAGCTATTGGGGCGAGGGCTATTGGGGCTACAGCTATAGCGAAGTGTCAATGGCCAACAGTTATCCATGGACGCGCAAGGACCTCTACGTGGACCAAAGTCCGCTGTTCAACGCCGAGAAGATACACACGCCATTGCTCTTCCTTCATGGCAACGCCGACCACAACGTGCCGATAGGCGAGAGCATACAGATGTTCACGGCGTTGAAACTACTTGGCCGGCCCACGGCCTTCGTGGTGGTGGACGGGCAAGACCACCACGTCTCCGATTATGGCAAGCGCTTGAAGTGGCACAACACTATCATGGCATGGTTTCAACGCTATCTCAAGGGTGACGACTCTTGGTGGAAGGCCATCTACAAGCCCGTGATGCAATAAAGCCCAGCGGCCCTTTGGGTAAACACGGTGGCTCTGCCGAGGGCGGCAGAGCACAGAACTACCCAAGCCGCCAGGTTTTGGCCTTTTGCTTGCCGCTTGCCTTTTGCTTGCCGCTTGCCTTTTGCTTGCCGCTTGTCTTTTGTTTGCCGCTTGCTTTGTTTTTTTCAGTTTAGTTATGTGCGGTGCCGCCCTCGGCACCGGAAAAGTCATCCCCTATGAACAACGAAAGCCCAGAGCCACGCCTCCCTACCCGGCACAACATGAAACGGCGGTGCGCCAACCACGACTACCGCTCGCGCTGCATG
>DJQL01000147.1 GCA_002437565.1 Prevotella sp. UBA6387 | reverse complement strand
GTCCCTTGTTCATGAGCAATGCCACGGAGATGGTGTCGCCAGGGGTGCGGAGGGCGAAAGCGGTGTTGCGTATGCGGAGGTCATCGAGGTTTATCTTCCAGAAATTTTGTTTAGCGGTGTCTTTCTTCGCCGTGTCGGATAGTTCGACAAGCAGGTCGGCGTCGTTCAGGATGGCGCGGTTCACCCTCACGTGCTCTTTCGACAAGTCGATGCCATGAGCCTTGACATTCAGTTCGCCAACCTTTCCGCTGATGCGCACGTCGCTGATGAAATGAGTGGTGTTGACCTGCATGTCGCGCAGCGACAGTTCATCCACCATCACTTGCTTGTGTAGAAGCGGCAATAGCTGCACGCTTGCCACGGCTCGCGAGACAATGGCCACCGTGTCGGTCTTGCCCTTCAAGGAGTCGTTTGGCTCAAAGGCGCGAACATCGTTGAGGGCAAGGTCGAGAGGAAACGATAGCCTCACGTTGCCCACGCTGATGCGCATGCCTGTCTTCTCCGAGGCGATGGCAGCGGCCTTTGAAACCGCCCAGTTCTGGAAAGGTGGAAAATATAGCAGGAGCGACAAGACGATAAACAAGGCCGCAAGTGTCACTATCGCGATGCCGATACATTTAAATGCTTTTTTTAGTCTTGGATTTATGGTAGTCGTGCTTTTGCTATTGTTTGCCATTGGCGTGGGTCAATTTATTTGTTTTGCAAACTTACGCATTTTTTCGGAATATATGGTAAAACGATTAGGATATTTATTGTAATATATGGGGCGCCGCATGGGGCGTGAGTCTGATTTGTGGCGTGAACGCGACTTTATGACAGAAGTAGCAAGCCATAAAAGAAGCCGCAAGGAAACAAACTCCCTTGCGGCTTTTCGATATAATGATAATCTTATTGTTCTTGGATTCAATGCCTTTATCCGAAATTATCGTACATTATGCTTTCAGGCTCTACTCCAAGACTGTCGAGATAAGTCGTCACGGTCTTGATGAGCATTGGTGGTCCGCACAGGTAATATTCGCAGTCTTCTGGAGCGTCATGGTCTTTAAGGTATGTGTCGCGCACGCAGTTGACGGCGAAGCCTGCATAGTATTTCACGCCTGCTGCATCGGCCTTCGGGTCAGGACGGTCGAGAGAGAGGTGCATGTGGAAGTTGGGGAATTCCTTCTCCAATTCCCAGAAGTCTTCAAGGAAGAACGCCTCTGACAGAGAGCGCGCCCCATAGAAGAAGTGCATCTCACGGTCAGTGCAATGGATTTGCCTGGTCATGTACATGATTTGTGAGCGAAGGGGCGCCATTCCTGCTCCACCTCCAATCCATATCATCTCGCGTTTGCTGTTAAACTTAGGATGGAAGTCGCCAAAAGGACCGCTCATCTTCACTTTGTCACCTGGCTTGAGGGAGAATATGTAGCTTGAGCCAATGCCTGTTGGAACATCCTGAAAACCTACTTGCGGACGTGGCAAGAATGGCGTTGAGGCTATACGAACAGTCAGCGTGATGATGTCGCCCTCAGCTGGATAGTTGGCCATGGAGTAGGCGCGGATGGTAGGCTCCGGGTTGTGGGCCTTGAGCGAGAAAATGTTAAACTTCTTCCACGCCCCTATATATTCCTCGCCTATGAGCGACTTGTCGAAATCCTTGTCGTAGTCGATTGTGTCGTATGCTGGTATTGCTATCTGTGCATACGAACCAGGAATGAAGTCCATGTGCTCGCCAGGAGGCAATGCGACCTTGAACTCCTTGATGAAGCTTGATACGTTGTTGTTTGAAATGACGGTGCATTCCCATTCCTTGACGTTGAGGATGGAGTCTGACACCTTGACGCTCATGTCGCCGTTTACCTTAGTCTGGCATCCAAGCCTCCAATGGTCTTTGATTTCCTTGCGCGTGAAGTGTCCCTTCTCCGTGTCGAGAATCTCGCCACCACCTTCAAGGACCTGCAGACGGCACTGTCCGCAACTGCCCTTTCCGCCACAGGCGGATGAGAGGTGTACGCCATTCTCGTTGAGCGTGGAGAGCAGCGAGCCGCCTTGCTCCACTTCCAGTTTCTTGTCGCCGTTGATGGTGATGGTCACCTTTCCGCTCGGGCTGAGATATTTCTTAGCGATAAGCAGCATCGCCACCAAAAGTAGGATGATGACGAGAAACACTGCTATGCTTACGCCTATAAATTGTCCCATATTCTAATTCTTTCTTTATTCTGTGTTTGTTCTATGTTGTTTCTTCTTTCGTGGTCGTCAGAATTTCAGTCCACTGAAGCACATCATTGCCATGGCCATGAGGCCTACGGTTATGAAGGCGATTCCCATGCCTTGGAGAGGCTTAGGAATGTCGCTGTATTCCATCTTCTCGCGTATGGCTCCGAACATGACGATGGCGAGCGTCCATCCCAATCCGCTGCCTATGGCGTAAGCTATGCTGTCGCCAATGTTTGAGATAGCCTGCGCGTTGTCCATGGGGAGCTTGATGCGCTGTTGCATGAAGAGCGACGCGCCCATGATGGCGCAGTTGACTGCGATAAGCGGCAGGAATATGCCCAATGCCGCGTAGAGCGATGGCGAAAACTTCTCCACGGCCATTTCCACGAGCTGCACTATTCCAGCGATTATGGCTATGAAGAGGATGAAGCTCAGATAGCTGAGGTCAACGCCTTTGACCAAACAGTCGGGGCCAAGTACGTAAACCTGCAAGAGATAGTTGATAGGCTCGGTTATCACGAGCACGAAAGTCACGGCAAGACCCAATCCGAGAGAGGTCTTGACATTCTTGCTCACTGCCAGGTATGAGCACATACCGAGGAAGTAAGCGAAAATCATGTTGTCTACGAATATAGACCTGCAGAGTAATGCTATAGCGTGTTCCATTTCTTATTCTTATTTACTTCTTTTCGTCTTTAACAAAGAAAGCCCTGTTGACCCAGATGATGCAGCCGATGAGAATGAGGGCCGTGCACGACATGTTCATCATGCCGTTGTTGATATAACCGAAGTCATAAGCTCCCTGTGGGATGATTTGGAAACCGAGGAGCGAACCCCTGCCGAAGAACTCGCGAAAAGCTCCCACTATGACAAGGATGGCGGCATAGCCGAGACCGTTGCCTATTCCGTCGAGGAATGATGGCCAGGGCTTGTTCATCATGGCGAAAGCCTCCAAGCGACCCATCAGGATACAATTGGTGATAATCAGTCCGACGTAGACGCTTAGTTCCACGCTTACATCGTAGGCGAAAGCGCCGAGCACTTGGTTGACGATGGTAACCAGTGCCGCCACCACGACGAGCTGCACGATGATGCGGATGCGCATTGGTATGGTCTTGCGGATGAGGGAGATGATGACATTGGCGAAAGCCGTGATTACCGTTACCGCGAGACCCATCACGATGGCGGGCTTGAGCTGTGATGTAACGGCAAGGGCACTGCAGATGCCAAGCACCTGTACCATGATGGGGTTGTTCAGGTGCAGAGGCTCGGAGAATGCCGTCTTATTCTGTTTTGAAAATAAACTCATGATTCTATGATTTTGTCGTTCCGGGAAAAAACTTATTTGCTGTTGAGGAACTTCAGGAATTTACCAAGTCCATCGTGAAGCATGTTGGCTACGCCGTTTGACGTGAGCGTGGCGCCTGTCACGGCATCGACCTGCGTGGAGGGATCCGTCACTTCCTTGTTTACCGACAGGGCAATGGCGTTGCGGTCTCCGTCCCTGAAGAGCTTCTTGCCTTGGAATTTCTCTTGCCATTTCTGGTTGTCCTTGATTTCAGCTCCGAGTCCGGCTGTCTCGCTCTCGTGGTTGAAGTATGCGCCATAAACCGTAGTCTTGTCGTCGTTTACCGACACGTATCCACTTATGCCGCCCCAAAGACCATTTCCTGTCATGGAGAAAACATACTTTGCCTTGCCGTCGATGTCGCACACGAACATCTCGCTGCCGTCGATGGTCTTTTCAGATTTTACGACCTCTTTATACTTTGCTTCGGCAGCGTTGTCGTCAAGCCCTCTTATGTTGAGGCTGTAGAGTATCTGCTTCTTCTTTGTCAGGGCCTCGTTGGCTGTCTGCATGGGCTTCAACGCCTGATAGACGAAGGCAAGGAGAAATGCCACTACCACGACGATGACGGCCGAGTAGATGATGGTATATGAATTGCTGTTAGTTTTCATTTCCTTAATGCTTTTATTCAGAAACCTTGCTGCGCTTGGCTCGTTTTGAGATGTTGCACTCCACGACACAATAGTCGATGAGTGGCGCTATCATGTTGCCAAAGAATATGGCGAGCATCATTCCCTCGGGATAGCCTTGGTTCTTCACGCGCACGATGATGGCCATCGCGCCCACGATGAATCCGTATATCCACTTGCCTGTCTCTGTCCTGGCCGATGTCACGGGATCCGTGGCCATGAAGACGGCGCCGAAACAGAAACCGCCGAGGATGAGTTGCTCCCACCAGGCTATCGGCGAGGCTCCCGTGGCATGGAAGACGGCACCCATGACGGAGCCACCGACGAACACGCTCAGCATGGTCTTCCAGCTTGCTATGCCCGTCCAAAGCAAGATGGCCGCGCCTATGGCTATGGCTATGACCGAAGTCTCGCCTATGCAGCCAGGCATGAGCCCTGTTATCATGTCGCATACAGATGCGTCCAGGGGCGTGCCTTGGGCCACGTGCGCCAATGGCGTTGCCATGGTGAACGAGTCAGGCAGGGTGTTGCCCAAGCCGAAGATGCTGTGGT
>DJQL01000103.1:2214-2897 GCA_002437565.1 Prevotella sp. UBA6387 | reverse complement strand
TTGAACTTGCCGTCCTTCGTCACTTGGCTCTCCGCGTTGTCGTAGAGCAACTTCACGAGAAATATGTTGTTGTCTCTCACGAAAGCCACTTGCAAACCGTCGGGCGACCACACAGGGCATTGCTGCGGTCCTCCGTCGGACAATTTTTCAAGCTTGCGGCTCTTGATAGTATAAATGTAGAACACAGCCTTGTATGAGCGGCGGTACACTTTCTCGCGCTTGGTGGAAATGAGCATGCGGGTTCCGTCTGGAGACATGCTGTAACCATCGAAGTCCTTGATTTGCTCGCCTTGAGTGTGATTAACGTCGAAGAGCACAGACGTGAGCTTGCCAGTCTTAAAGGAATACTGCTCGACACGCTTGCCGTCAGTTGACACGCGGGCATACTGGTCGGTGCCTTTAATGGGGTTGATGCCGGAAACACCCTCCGCGGCAAACTCACCAGATGTTACCTGCTTGAGGGTAATTGGTTCTGACGCCAAAGAAACACTTGTCGACATAAGCAGTGACAAACAAAAAAGAATCAGTTTATTCATATGTTAAATAGCTTTCTTCTTGGTGATGCAAAGTTAATACATCTTCTTTAAACGACCAAGTTTTTTGCGACTGTGGGGAAATAATATTTCATGCTACAGATAGCCTTCGGCTTGCCACCGTAGACGCGTTGGCTTTACGCTTGAATC
>DJQL01000103.1:0-2207 GCA_002437565.1 Prevotella sp. UBA6387 | reverse complement strand
GATTCAAGCGTAAAGCCAACGCCATTCAAGCGTAACGCCGACGCGATTCAAGCGTGAAGCCGAAGCTATCCAAAATAGCTATATACTACTTTGACTATGACTGATTTTACTTTACACATTTCTCGTTGTTTTACAGAATTACTTCACTCTCATATTATTCCTTTGCTGACCAACTTTACACAGTCGGGAAAGTGTTACTGAAACTCTTTACATTGTCATTACGGAATGCAAAGTTACACATAACCTTAAATTAGCAGACAAAGTATTTCCGTATATTCTTCAGATTTTTATCGTGCGCACACGCACATGCGAGCGGTAAAAATCTAAAGATATTCAAGTTAGGGCACAATGCCCCCTTTCCCCCATCTGAGTATTAGATACAGACCAATGAAGCTATATTTCATTAGTCATGACCTTACGGCATTATAAGGCTGTAAACAATAGTATTACCAATACAAAAAAGGCGGCTCCAAAATAGAGCCGCTTTTTTGTTTATTTCGCTGATTTTACTCTTCGTCCTTTTGCTCAGCCTCGTGAGCCGCTATGAGTTTGCCTTGTATGTCGTTTGGCACGAGTTCATAGCTTGCGAACTTGGCGTTGAACGACGCCCTACCGCCCGTGAGCGAGCTGAGGGCGACACTATAGTTTGCCAGTTCTTTCAAAGGAATCTTCGCGGTTAGCTTCTGGTAGCCAGCCTCAGCGTCCATGCCCATGATTATGGCGCGCCTGCCCTGCAAGTCGCTCATCACGTCGCCCATGTAGTCGGATGGCACATAGACCTCAAGGTCGTAGATAGGCTCAAGAATCTTCGGACCTGCCGTCTTGAACGCCTCAGAGAAGGCGTGGCGTGCCGCCAAGGTGAAGGATAGCTCGTTGGAGTCGACCGGGTGCATCTTGCCGTCGTAGACCACTACGCGCACGTCGCGAGCGTAGCTGCCCGTAAGTGGACCGCGCTCCATGCAGTCCATCACACCCTTAAGAATGGCTGGCATGAACCTAAGGTCTATAGCTCCGCCAACGACAGAATTGATAAACTGCAACTTGCCGCCCCATGGCAAATCTTTCTCCTCTTTCGACTTGATGTTCATCTTGAACTCCTGACCGTTGAACTTATAGCTTACGGGGTCTGGCATTCCTTCGGCATAAGGCTCGACTATTAGAGCCACCTCGCCAAACTGTCCGGCTCCACCGCTTTGCTTCTTGTGGCGGTAGCTTGCCTGAGCCTTCTTGGTGATGGTCTCGCGGTAAGGCACGCGCGGCTCCTCGTATTCCACTTGTAGTTTCTCGTTGTTTTCCAGTCGCCATTTCAGCACGCGCAGGTGGAATTCACCCTGTCCGTGAACGATTGTTTGGCGAAGCTCCTTGCTCTGTTCCACGATCCACGTTGGGTCTTCTTGCCTCATCTTCAGCAATGCCGCCATCACTTTCTCCATGTCCTGCGGATTCTTAGCCTTGATGGCACGTGAGTATTTCGGGCGTGGGTACTTCACGAAGTCGAACTTCACGCTGTCGAAGTTCTTCCCGTCGAGAGTGTTTCCCGTCTTCACATCTTTCAGCTTCACGGTGCAGCCGATGTCTCCAGCCTCCATTTCTTCCACTGGTATGCGGTTGCTTCCGGCGCAAGCGTAAATCTGCCCGAGACGCTCCTTTGATCCACGGTCTGCGTTGGTGAGGTCGTTGCCGGCTTTTACCTTGCCGCTCATCACCTTGAAATAGCTCACCTCACCAATGTGCGGCTCCATGCTCGTCTTGAAGAAGTAAAGGCTCTCAGGGCCATTGGCATCGGCGGGCACCTCCTCGCCGCGCGTGTCGCGATAAGCCGGCATGTCGCTGACGAATGGCACCACGTTGCCGAGGAACTCCATCAGGCGCTGCACGCCCATGTCCTTGTGTGCGTCGACACAGAAAATGGGGAACATGTCTCTATTTATCAATCCCTTGCGAATGCCGAGGCGCAGCTCGTCCTCAGTAAGCGAGTTCTCGTCGTCGAAAAATTTCTCCATCAGCGAGTCATCGTTTTCGGCGGCAGCCTCTACCAAAGCGTGGTGCAGTTCCTCAGCCTTATCCATCTCTTCGGCGGGTATGGGCTCACGCTTTGGCTCGCCACCATCAGGTCCCCACGACAGCTTCTTCATTATGAGCACGTCGATGAGGCTGTGGAAGTTTGGACCGGTCTCAAGCGGATACTGAATCTGTACGCATTTGTT
>DJQL01000015.1:2966-6418 GCA_002437565.1 Prevotella sp. UBA6387 | reverse complement strand
CGCAACGATTATAAGTCTTTCTACAAATCGCTGCTTGAGGAACGTTCCATTTTCCGTTATCCGCCCTTCTCACACGTGGTTTATGTTTACCTCAAGCACAAGAACGAGGGTGTCGTAGAGATGGCGGCTCAGGAGATGGGCGGCAAGTTGCGCCAGTTGCTTGGCGACCGTGTGCTTGGCCCCGACAAGCCGTCCGTGGCAAGAATAAAGGCAGTGTTTATCCGAAAGATAGTATTAAAATTGGAGATAGGCATCGACCTGAAGAGGACACGTCAAGCTCTTTATGCCGCGCGTGATGGCATAGTGTCGCAAGCCTGTTACAAATCTGTGCAAATATATTTTGACGTAGACCCTGAGTGACAAACAAAAGAAGTGTTCCATTCGTATGAAAGGAACACTTCTTTTGTCTATATACAGCTTAATTCTTTTCGCGGAAAGACCCTATTCCACTGTTCACTTGCCGAATACATTTGCAAATGCCGATTGTGAATATTCCACTGGGTCGCCCTGAGCCTCGCTTGGGTAGGCATTGTACTGAAGCGTCCACTTCTCGTCCATGGCGTAGAAGTCAAATTGCTTCATTGGTTTTCCATCTAATGTGGCTGCAAGCGCGTCGAAATATGCTTTCCAGCGTGGATAGTAGAAGTCGCGCAGCACTCCGTTCCATTCCTTGTGCGCATATTCGCGCAATCCGCCGCGCTCAGCGGCGTCGCGATTGCCCCATGTCGTAATCTGCACGCGCGCGTTCCATTCATAATGGTCACTCTCCTGCTTGTTGGTTCCGAGAGTGCGCGCTTGGGCTATCCACCTGCCAACCATGAAGTCGGGCATTGATGATAGCAGACGATCTTGCTGAAGCAATATGTCGAGAAACTTCTTTGTGGCGTGCGCGAACATCTCGCGGTCTTTGGCCTTGTATGCCGCCACTATCTCGTCATACACAAGACGCGCCTGTTCGGCTATGGCCTGACGTGTTATGTCTACAAGGTCGTAGCGGAAGTTGGTGTTTGCCTTGACTTCATGCGATGCCTCGACCATGAGTCGTGCGGCGCGTATCACGTCGTCTGGGTCGTAAAACTCCTCCATTTCAGACCATGAAGACACTTGATATGCGTCCAGCGCGGGACGAGCGCATAGCACCGACTCATGGCATCCTTGCTCGGTGAGCTTTGCGGGAGCACCGTAGACAGACTTCGCGAGAAGTAGCCATGCCTCTTGCGCTTTGTCGTTGTTGATATTGCCGTAGCGTGCTTCCACATAATCGTGCAGCCATTCTTTCCAGGAAAATTCAGAGCTGCGCCACGGCAGTTCGCTGATGAGTTCATACATTACGGGGTTGTTCTCTATGGCTTCCATGGTGAGCCCTACGCCTTTCAGAGTTGAGGCAAACTTGCTTTTACGAGCCATGTAATATTCCTCGATGACGTGTTGTATCTTGCCATACAGTCCCACGTTGCCGCCAAAGTTCAGCAGCATGCAATATGCCCAGTCATGCCCGTTGAACCCATCCTTGCGATACCATGTCGACTCAGGGTCGCCCCATTGCGGTCGGTTCTCGGAGTATAGGTCGAGCACAAGCATGTCACCGTTTTTCAGATTGCGAATCATGTCAGGGTAAGGACATGCGCCCCATGCCTGCGCCACCCACACTGCCTTGGGGTTGACAGCTTTCATGGCGCCCATTATGGCCTTGCCGGCAGCTTGCAGGTCTACTCCGCGCGCGTTGCCGCCCTCGTGGAATGGATCCATGCTGTAGAAGTTAGCCTTGCCGAAGAGTTTCTCCTGCTCCTTATAATACAACGACGCAATCTCGGCGAACCGCTTGTCGGTTGGTTGTAGAAAGGCTGGTCGCTTGTAGTCGTTCCATTTGCCTGGATCTGCCACATCGAGGTTCAAGCGTTGCTTGGCATCGTGCGGCACCATGCCCGAATATCCCGGCAAGCAGGCGTTGATGCCAAGCTCCTTCATGCGTCTCAGGATTTTTTTCTGCAATGATTCGCGCTGGCGGTACCAGTTGTCGGAGTTGGGGCCGCCCCAACCTTCCAAGTTGTTCATCAGCCACCACGCCTGAAATGCTGGGCCTGCCACGAACTCATTGGCCTCGGCTTTGGTGTAGCCAAGTTTTAGGAGCACGTTGCGCCACACCACATCTGTGCCCACGATATCGAGGCACAGGTTTATGCCGTGCAGGGCCATCCAGTCGAGTTCCTGCTCCCAACGTTTCCAGTCCCAGAATGCCATTGAGTAGGACAGCGTGCAGTAGTTCAAGTAGTAGCGATATTTTATGTCCGTGTCGTGACGCTCCGTGGTTTTTACAAGCGGAAGCGTGGCAGGAAGTGATGCGTGCATTGAGTTCCACGCAAGATGCACGCCAACGTGATATTTCAGATACCAGTTTATGCCAGAGGCAATACTCACGTAGTTGTTGCCGCGGACGAGCGGCTTGCCTTCCTTGCTGCCAATCTCAAAGAAGTCGTGGTCAGACTTCACGGTCTCTGTGATAAACTTGCGCGACGCTCCCTTGTCTATGCGCTCAAGCAAACCATCTATGGGTGTTGACGCAAACAGTTGAGATACGAAGAAAAGCGTAAGTGCCAACAAAAGGTTTCGTTTGTTTTTCATTCCTGTTTATTGGTCATTAGTCAAATTTATATTCATCATGTCCAAAGGCCCAACCTAAATACCCTCCTTCAAGCGACTTGGTTTCTCCTCGGAACGCTATTTTCTGGGCATGGCGCAGGTAGCAATGCAGGTTGGTCATGCCATGCCACTTCACATACCGCAACTCGCAGCTTATGCCGTCGATGGTAGATAGAAACGTCAGCTCGCCGTCAGGATGCCATGTCGCCACCACGTCATCGGTGCCGTTGTTCATGTAAAAGGCTGGTCCGGGCTTGCCACGCCCGATGAAAAAAGGTATAGTGTCGTTGCCAGCCTTGCCTTTGTAGACAATGCGCTCTATATGTCCGTCGGTAGCTATTTGGCAGTCCCAGTCGGCACCACGCATGTGTATGGTTTGCGCGTCAGCAATAGAGTTTGCGCCCAATAATAGTGTGCCAAGCAAGGAAAGGCGCAATGGATTTCTTGTTGATGTCATAAAAAGTTTAGCTTTCAAATAAAAACAAAATGTTACTCGTCTGGCCATGGGCACGGCTTCATCGTTGCTGCCACGATGGGTCGCTGAGCCTGCATCTTTCGAAGCGCGTTGCCAAGGACAGCTGACAACTCCTTGACCTTGGAGGGGTACTCGTTTGCCAAGTCGTTGGCTTCCCCAATGTCATGCGGTATGTTGTAGAGCTCTTTCTGTCGCGTTTGGTAGTTGTATATAAGTTTCCAGTCTCCACGGCGTATGGCACAGTTAAGGTTTATGCCTGGTCCCGAGCTACCCCAGATATTGGGAAAGTTCCAAATTATGCTCCTGTCCTTGAACGCGGAACTGCTTTTGCCCTCAA
>DJQL01000015.1:0-2868 GCA_002437565.1 Prevotella sp. UBA6387 | reverse complement strand
TCATTATGGAGGTGTTGTTTCGCGTCTTTGGCTCTACTACGCCACTCCACTTGACAATGAACGGCACCCTGATTCCGCCTTCATATAAAGAGCCCTTGCCGCATCTAAGGGGTGAGTTTTGCGTATAGAGGGGACCGTCGCGCCATTCCTCGGAGGTGGCGAGGCCGCCATTGTCACCCAAGAACACTATGATGGTGTTCTTTGCCTCATCGTTCTTGTCGAGCCAGTCCATTATGTCCCCCAAGCTCTTGTCCATGCCTTCCACCAAGGAGGCATAAGCTGCATCCTTGTCTGAAAGCCCCTTGCGCACATACTTCGGGAAGAAACGCATGTCCTTGTCTATCGGGATATGCACGGCATAGTGCGACATATATAGATAGAAAGGTTGACCGTACTTCTTGGCTTTGTCGAGAGCCTTGATCGCCTCTTTGGTCAGGGCTTCGGTCACGAAAGTCCCTGTTCCCCAATATGCCTCAAGCCCTGGTATGGAATTGAGGGCGTATGGCTTGCCGTCTCGCGTGTGACCGTAGTTCAGCTCGCTTAGGTATGTGGCCAAGCCGCCAGCCGCCGTTCCGGTTATGTTGACATCAAAGCCAAAGTGGCAAGGATTCTCACCGGGAGTGTCTATCGCCCCCCAGTGAGCCTTGCCACAATGTATGGTATGATAACCGCTGTCTTTGAGTAATTGGACGAAAGACTTTGCCACGGCGACGCGTGGCACGGTGGCAACTTGTGATATGCCATTGCAATTCCATTCTGGAAGAACCACGGCATCGTTCTTGTCGTCGGTGGGCTTGTCACGTTGCAACGTCCAGTTTGTCACGCGGTGACGCGCCATGTTCATGCCTGTCATAAGGCTGCAACGCGTGGGCGAACTCACCGGGCAAGCATAAGCTTGAGTAAACATGACACCTTGGCTTGCCAAGCGTTCCATGTTTGGAGTCTCGTACATTTCGTTGTATCTGGTTGACTTGTCCCAAAAAGGCAACGATGTGTCTTGCCAACCCATGTCGTCCACGATAAACACTATGATATTGGGGCGGTTGATTTGTTGGGCATACGAACAACTACAGCCAAACATGGATGTAATCGTAAGTGTGTTTAGAAACTTGTAGTTCATGTTATCTGATAAATTGTACAGGGGATCGGTTTCTTTATTACTATTTTAATGGTATTAAGGTACAAAAAAAGATAAGACAAAAAGGTTTTCAACCTTAATAATTTTACCTTAAATTAGCAGACATTCACATGACAATTACTTTCTGTTTATTCGTTCTACCAATTCATTAGGTGTAAGAATCTCCATCTTTGAGAAACCAAACCATTTCTTGCCCAAGTCCTTGATGGATGCTCCTATATGATATACATCATCGTCTATACAAAGGAAACGGTCGTGTGATAAACGGAATGTTTCAACGTCAATCGGTGTGTATTGAGCGTTGTGGCGGTCTATGTCGAGTTGGAATTGACGGCTTATTTGTTGAGTATAGATGACAGCAGGCACGCCTTCTTCTCTTTTATCGAGTAATGTCAGTACAGTCTCGTCAACATAATTGTCGATAAGAATAATATGTTTCCTCGCACTCTTAATCAAGTCGGACACGAAAGTATAGGCATCATAAATTTGCCCATTGTAGAATACGCCTTGCTTTGGCTTCGCATTACCCTCATCCAATCTGCGAAACACCTCGTCTATGCGTTTGTCTGTTTCTTGCTGATGTTGCTGCATTTCCAGTTGATGGTATTCTATTGTTTCCAAACGGCTGAACACAGAAGCGTTGTTCGCCATAAAATGGCGCATGGAAACAAAGGCTCGCATGATTTGAATATTGACATCTATTGCTGTTTGTGAACGAAGGACACTACTAAGCATAGCCACACCTTGTTCTGTAAAGGCATAAGGCAACTTCTTGATATTTTGTCCTCGTCTTGCGTTCAAAGTCACAATCTGTGATTTTGAACATTCCTCCATTGTTAACTGAAACCTAAAATCAGCAGGAAACCTCAGAATATTACGTTTGACAGCTTGATTCAAAGTTCTTGTCTCTACACCATATAGCGATGCCAAGTCTTTATCAAGCATCACTTGCTGTCCTCTAATCACTTTTATTAGAGGCTCTATATTATCCGCAACAACCAACTGGCTACGATTTGTGACCAGTTCACGGTTCTCTGTCTTTTCTGTTATATCTGCCATACTTTATATTCATTTCCAAAATCACAAATTGTAACCTTAAACGTAAGGTTTATTATTGAGTACAAAGGTAGTGCTTTTAAACCTTAAACCACTATCACGCAAAACCTTTCTTTGAAAAGAACGTAATTCCTTGGCTCACCCGACTCGATAGACGGTGCTACGTTTGAGAAAATATAGGGACGTGCATGGGAGAAAGCACACTGTCAAAAGGCATGAAGCCGTAAGATGTTTTTAAGTTAACAGAGATTACTTAGAGGGAGATTAAATCCGTTAGGGATACACAATAAAGGCATATGAGGATGAAATTCTCATATGCCTTTATATTGCGAGCCACCAACGCATCGGCGGAATTACTTAACTCTACGCTGAAGACATTTTGGGTCTATCTGCGTTAGTCTACTTCTGACGTTCACGACGCAAAATATTCTGCATGTCGTAAACGACTTGTGGGTTCTTGTCGGCGACATTATCGCCTTCCCACTTGCTTGAGCTGATGTCATAGAGCTGTGGCGAAGGACAATTGCCAGTTTCTATCTTTGGCCCCCACGTTATCATCTTCGGCCCATCGTTTGGCTCGATATACTTCCATTTCTTCGTGCGAGCTGAGAGCACATGATTGGATGCGAGTTCCAAGACATAATCACGACCCACATTGTCCTCACCAAGCAACG
>DJQL01000011.1:1361-3443 GCA_002437565.1 Prevotella sp. UBA6387 | reverse complement strand
GTCACCACGCCTTTCTGTCCATAGGAGCCGTCGTCGGTCATTATTATCACCTCGTCGCTGTTCGCCCTCACCTCGTCTTCGAGGATTATGAGTTCCTTGGTCCTTCCGGCGAGCACCGACACCACCTTGTTGCCGGTCTTGTGCAAGGCCGTGAGGATTGGCAATATGGCGGCAATGCCTATGCCTCCGCCCGCGCATATCACGGTGCCATATTTCTCTATCTTCGATGGTGTGCCAAGTGGGCCTACCACGTCTTGCACGTATGCGCCCTCCGGCAACTCGCAAAGCTTTGTCGACGAGAGCCCAACCTCTTGCACCACGAGAGATAGCGTACCCCTCTCAGGGTCGCTCATGGCTATGGTGTAAGGCACCCTCTCCGAGTGGCTGTCGACACGGACAATGATGAAGTTGCCTGGCTTGCTGCTCTTGGCAATGAGCGGAGCCTCCAACTCCAAGAAATATACTTTCTCTGAGAGCCGTGTCTTCGTTAGGATTTTATTCATTGTTTCTTGGTTTTTGTTAGTTTCTTTTCAGCGAGGATGTTGTTGTCCAAGTCGCGAATGGAAATCACTCCATTGTCCATCATCCCGAACGTAGGCACGTTGCCGCCCTTGGGGAAGGTTATTGACCCCGTGTTGCAAATCACCGTGCTTCCGCCGTCAGCGGCATTTTCCATTTCAGTCAACTCCCAGAGATGAGTGTGACCATAGACCACGGCATCGAAACATCCTGGCGGAAGCGTCTGCCTGTTGTACACGTGGCCATGCGTGAGCAGTATCTTCCGCCCCTCGTCCACCACCATGGCGTAAGTGCTCAAAATGGGGAATTGGAGCAGCATCTGGTCAACCTCAGAGTCGCAATTGCCCCTGACCGCCACTATCTCGTCTTTCATCTTGTTCAGCTCATCTGCCACGCCACGGGCATCGAGCCCTTCGGGAAGGGAGTTTCTTGGACCATAGTTCATTATGTCGCCGAGCAACAGCAGCATGTCGCACCGTTCCTTGCGGTAGATGTCGAGCGCCGTCCGCAAGCGCGGCAGGGAGCCATGAATGTCGGAGAGCAGAAAATATTTCATAATGTTTTTGCTTTTCGGTTATTGTTCGGTTTCTCAGTTTTTGAAATAGTCTTTCAGGCTTGCGTCGCGAGTCTGCTTCGTTATCTTCCTCACGGCATGGTCGCGAATCTGTCTCACACGCTCTCGCTTGAGTCCCATCTCCGCGGCTATTTCCGCCATCGTCCTCGACTCCACGCCCAGGCCAAAGAACCTTTGCACCACGTGGCGCTCCCTCTCTTGAAGGCCGGCAAGGATGCCGGACAGTTCTTTCGACAGCAAGTCATGGCGCAACTTCGTGTCTGGGTCTGGCGCGTCGGCATCGGGAATCGACCTGGCGAGGCTTCTCTCCACGCTGCCCCCCACTGGCGCGTCTATCGACAGCGCGCGCGAGCGTCGCTTCTCCAAGGTGGCGTCTTTCACGTCGCGTGGCACTCGATATATGCCTGCCTGCTGCTCTATGGCCTTACCGATAGCCTCGCGCACGAATGGCGCGGCATAAGTGACAAAGCTCTTGCCGAGCGAAGCGTCGAAAGAGCGGGCGGCGGCCAGCATGCCGATGTTTCCCTCGCTGATGAGGTCGTCCATATCAAGCCCGCGGTGCTTGTACTGTGTGGCCAAACTTATCACGAAACCCTGATTGGAGCTGATGAGTTTCTCTATTGTCTTGCGGTCGTTTTCCATGGCAAAGTTTTTTTCTTGGTTTATTACAATCCTGATTCCAGCAGCATCTCGGCAACCTCCTCGGGGGTGTTGAACGGCATGCCGTCAAGGAGCTCCTGGTCGGAAAACTCGTTTGAGAGGTCTTTGGCTTCTTTTTCCGTGAGCCGTGGCGTGCCCTCGCCATCCTTGGCGTTGAGCAGGAGGTCAAGTATCTTGCTGCGATATTCGTTTACTTCCATTGTGTCTTCGTATTTTTCTGTAAAGTTACGAAAAATTATTGAGTTGTGTCAAGAGAAGATGCAAATGATTAGTATTTTTTTATGCTACCACCCATGGGTACTCATTCTCTGTAAATTGTTTTTGCCTGA
>DJQL01000011.1:0-1260 GCA_002437565.1 Prevotella sp. UBA6387 | reverse complement strand
CGACGCGATTCAAGCGCAAAGGCAAGGCGATTCAAGCGCAAAGACAAGACTATTCAAGCGTGAAGGCGACACGAAAAGCACTCTTGGGAATAGCGTTAAAATATAATTAGTTAATAATAAGACGATTATAAAAAACGCCATAAATCGCCCATTTGCGACCAAGAGACCAATCTATTTGTTTCATTCGATTCTTGGGCAGCCATTTGTAAAGATTATTCACCATTTTAACATTTCTCCTATTCAGTGACGACATGGGGCAAGGCAAAAAACATCATCAACATTTGCGAGTGTCGCGATTATTGCTTATTTTTGCAGAAAACCAACGCTAAAAACCACATGACCATGGAAGTGAGAGACGTGTTCGAGATGCGCAAGGAAGGCCGGCACGAGGAGGCTTACGGCGCCATAATGCAGCTGTATGCCGTGCATCAGGGGCCACATACCAACCTTTGCATGTTTTGGTGTACCAACGACATGTTCAAGTTGCGCGCCAGGCAGAAGCGCACAGAGGAGGCTCGCCGTCTGCTCTTCCAGCTCGTGAGGCTCTATCCGCAGACCAAGGACAGGATGGGCCAGGGCAACCGCGCCATCATCAACGCCGCCCTGTGCATGGACAAGCTCACCGAGGGCTTCAACCTGCTCTATTTCATGCCCTACTACAACCGCATGACCGAGGCCGACTGGCAACCCTACGTGGCAAACGGCCACAAGGTGCCATCGCTGGGCCAGCAGGTGGCAAACCACTTGCTCAAGGACTTGGCCAAGCGTGATGCCGCCTACGTCAACCAGGTGGCCGACCTCTTCAGGCTGGCATTCCAGAAGGCGCCTTACTACAAGGAGAACCTGCGCCATCTGGCACAGATGCACAGTCTTGTGGGACATACAAGCAAGGCCGTGGACACTTACAAGACATTGCTCATGCGCCATCACGACAGTTATCTCTATGCCGAGCTCGCCAAGCTCCTCACGGACGACACACAGAAGATAGCGCTCCTGTGCCAGGCCGTCGTCAACCAGCGTCGCGACGAGTATGCCGCCAAGTACCATCTCGACCTGGCATGGCTCATGCATGCCACACTGCCGCGACGGGCAGCCTACGAGCTCGCGAGATACATGGACATAAAGCGGCGGCTCAACCAGCGCGTCGCCCCATCAGCCATCAAGCTGCAAGAGCGGCTGAAGGGCGTGCGACCCGTCACCGCCCAAGAGGAGCAGACGCTCTACGACAGGTCGGCGGAAGCCGTGAGAGGCATACTGGCA
>DJQL01000025.1 GCA_002437565.1 Prevotella sp. UBA6387 | reverse complement strand
TGGCAGCTCTTGGATTTCCGAAAGGATGGGAGAATGAACCTTTATGGACACAACGGATATAATTCACTTTACAGGAGAAGGTTACCTTATTTCAAAGCCTGTTCCAAGGTCGTGATAATGTTTTTGCCAAGCGTTGGTACAGTAATGCTACCCAAAAGTCTGGCTATTCTTTGACACACCTGTCACAGCATTCAAGGCACGCAAGTTTGGAAACGCCATTCTCAAGACAGCGCAAGCCCACCGCCTGCCCGTGAAATTCCGCGCCGCTGGCACCAGCCTGTCGGGACAGTCGATAAGCAACTCCATACTCGTGGTGGCCGGCAAGCACTGGGAGAGATACAAGATAACGAACCATGGCACGACCATACTTATCTATCAGTTGGGTAGAGAAATGCCCTTTGCCTCCTATATATAATAATGTGAAATAAGAAAAATGAAGTTTTTTTGAAAAAAAAGTGACGAAAAGTTTGCGGGTTAAGAAAAAAGCAGTACCTTTGCACTCGCATTCAGGGGAATGCTTCTCACAAAAGAGAAATATGCGGCAATAGCTCAGTTGGTAGAGCGCGACCTTGCCAAGGTCGAGGTCGCGGGTCCGAGTCCCGTTTGCCGCTCATCTTTTTGAACAATCCAATGTTTTGGAAAGGTTTTTAGCCCAGGTGGCGGAATTGGTAGACGCGCACGTTTCAGGTGCGTGTGTTTCACGACGTGCAGGTTCGAGTCCTGTTCTGGGCACCAAGTATTGAAAACGGACATTTGGAGGGGTGGCGGAATTGGTAGACGCGCTACTTTGAGGGGGTAGTGACTATTTTGTCGTGGGAGTTCGAGTCTCCTCCTCTTCACTTGTTAATTGTTTTATATTTATTTGTTTGCGGCAATAGCTCAGTTGGTAGAGCGCGACCTTGCCAAGGTCGAGGTCGCGGGTCCGAGTCCCGTTTGCCGCTCATCTTTTATTTTGCAGCCCTCAAGCAGGAAATCGAAGTCTATTTCAATGAATTTATATCTTAGGTATTTTGATAACGAGACATTTGTAAATAATGTAGAAGAGGCCATTGCTTTTTTGCGGTCATTAGGTGAGATTACCGTGACACGCAACATGGAGAATGACATTCGCGAATACGTAGCAAGCAATATCATGTTTCCAAAACGATATAAAGTGCGCGGCCACATTTATTTCATTATAATAAAGACGACAGCTGCCACGATGCGCGATTTCAAGGAAAAAAGAAACACCAAGCAAGCGCAAGAGAACAATCTCGCCACCAACGACTCACCACTGGCAAGGCTCAACTCACAAAAGGAAGGCTGGTATGAGGGCGAGATCGACTTCAAGCGAGTGGTGCTGACACCAGCTACCGGCAAGCATGAATATCGAGACACGCACTTCGTGGCACGCTGCAAGGCGGTGTCGGGCGCAGACTGCTACAACAGGATCGTGGACTACCTGCGCACTCGCGTGGACAACCGCAGCCAGTTCCCATCAGCAAAGGGCAAGAAATTCCACTTCAGATACTTAGGCATGTGGAAATAGCTAACAATGGCTAATAAAGAAGGACATGAATAAGGTTATGCTTATCGGAAACGTGGGTAAAGACCCCGACGTGCATTATTACGACGCCGACCAAGCCATGGCGAGAGTGACGCTTGCGACCACGGAGCGCGGCTACACCACCAAAGACGGCAAAAAGATACCAGACCACACCGACTGGCACAGCCTCGTGTTCTACCGTCAGCTCGCAAAGATAGTGGAACAATATGTCCACAAGGGCGACAAGCTCTACATAGAGGGAAGGCTTCGCTATAACACCTATGAAGACAAGCTCGGCAAACGGCACGACGTGACCGAGATAATGGTAGACAACATGGAGCTCCTTTCTCCAAGACCAAACAAAGCTTAATAAAACATTGGACTCGTATTTTCTAAGTCACCTCAATGACCTGGTGGTGCTACACCCCATGACACCCGAAGTGGCGATAGCCATAGTGCTCACCATCGTGTTGCTTATGTTGTCGGGCTTCGCCAGCGGCTCAGAGATAGCATTTTTCAGTCTGTCGCCGTCGGACCTCAACGAACTTGCCCCTGACAAGAACTCGAGCGACGAGGGAATTTGCCGACTGCGTGAAGACTCTGAGCGCACACTTGCCACCATCTTGATAACCAACAACTTGGTGAACGTGACCATCATCATGCTCTGCAACTTCATCTTTGGCTCCCTTGTGGAATTCAAAGTGAAGTGGCTCGACTTCTTGGTCATCACCGTGTTTCTCACTTTCCTGCTGCTCCTCTTCGGAGAAATCATGCCAAAGGTATACAGCCGCTCTGCGCCGCTGAAATTCTGCCGCAAGACCGTGGGGGGAGTCCTGCTGCTCAGGAAACTCTTCTGGCCAATGGAGACGATACTCATAAAAAGCGGGGTGATAGCCGAGAAGGCCGTTCCGAAAGAGAAAAGACAACTGAGCGTGGACGACTTGGAGCAGGCTCTCGAACTGACCAACAAGGATGACATAAAAGATGAGCAAAGCATGCTCAAGGGCATCATCCGCTTTGGCGATGAGACCGCGAAAGAGATAATGACACCTCGACAGGACATTGGCGACATAGACATCAAGTCATCTTTCCCCGAGGTGCTCAAATTCATAGTGGACAATAATTACAGTCGCATACCAATATACCAAGAAAACGAGGACAACATTCGTGGCATGTTGTATATCAAGGACCTGCTGCCATATCTCGGCAAACCGGACAACTTCCGGTGGCAAAGTCTCATAAGGTCTGCCTACTTCGTGCCAGAGACAAAGAAGATAGACGACCTGCTGCATGAGTTCCAAGAAAACAAGATTCACATAGCCATCGTAGTGGACGAGTTTGGTGGCACGAGCGGCCTCGTGACCCTTGAAGACATCCTTGAGGAAATCGTAGGAGAGATAAACGACGAATACGATGAGGAAGAAAAGAACTATACCAGACTCAACAGCAACACATATATATTTGAGGGCAAGACCCTCCTAAGCGACTTTTGCAAGGTTCTTGGCATTTACGACGACGAGTTTGACAGCGTAGTGGGCGATGCCGACTCTCTCGCCGGGCTCCTGCTTGAACTGAAAGGCGATTTCCTAAACCTGCACGAGAAAATCACGTTCAAGAACTACACGTTTGAGGTGATGGCCGTCGAGGAAAGGCGCATCAGCAAGGTGAAAGTAGTGGTGAACAACAAAATTACAAGCAATGCCACTGACAAGGAAACAGAGGCTTGACGAAGACTCATGGCTCGCGATATGGAAGATGGACGAGCCTTTGGATTGCCTTCCACAACCACGCCAAGTTGACCTGAGCCAATACAAAGCTCAAAGGCTGAGGGAGAAGCTCACGGAATATGCCTTGCTGAGCGAACTGACCCATGATGACGGCCTCGTAATCAATCACGACAGCGATGGCGCGCCACAGGTGGAAGGATTCCACGTCAGCATCAGCCACACAAAAGGTTGGGCGGCAATGATCCTGTCAAGGCACCACAGAAACGGGATTGACATGGAATACGTGTCATACAGGGTAAACAAAATCCTTCCCCGATTCATGCGCAATGACGAGACACAAGACACGCTCTATGGAATACTCATCACTTGGTGCGCGAAAGAAGCGGCATATAAATATTACCACGAGCAACACTTGGGGTTGCTTGAGATGCGGTTACCGCCATTCACGCTACGAGACACGGGCGTGGCGTGCTTGGAAAACCTAAGACAAGGAGAACGAGTAACAGTCAACTATGAGGCCAACGACGACTTCGTGCTAACCTATATCACGGGATAAGCATTACACACAAATACTATTTTTTTACACATTCTTAATAAAATGTGCAAATAGACAGGCAATCCAGAGGAAGTTTTTGCATTTTTTTATCTTAACATTTGGCTAATTCCATATTTCTCGCTACTTTTGCAATGAATAATAGGCATTATGGCCAAATGTATTGTGATATAAGTTACTAAGACATTACCAAGAAAGACTTTGCTAAGAAAAGTATATTACATATTATTACTGTGCGTCTTATGCTCCTCGTGCGACTTTAAGCTCAAGTCAAACGATGACGCCGACGATCCATCAAACATGAAGGTGGAGCGTTATGACCGTTTGGAGAGTCGCTACGTGGTCACGGGCGACTTCTCGGCATTGCAGCAAATGAACACGGAGTACCCGATAGAGACACGCACGCTCGTGGAGAAGATATTGCGCATTGGCGATGTCAGCGACCACGACATTAGCGAGCGATTCCTGCGTTTCTACCAAGATTCCACACTGCAATCCCTGGTCAGCGACGTGGAACTGGAATACGCCAACATGGACGACATAAGCGAAGGCTTGCAAAAAACGTTTTCCAACCTGAAGAAATGGATTCCAGACTTGCCCTTGCCGCACGTCTACACACAGATAGGCGCACTCGACCAGAGCATCGTGGTAGGCGACCGCACGATAGGCATATCCCTCGACAAATACATGGGGGCGAAATATCCTATCTACGAGAAGTTTGGATACAGCAACGAACAACTGGAGTCTATGAACAGGTCGTACATAGTGCCAGATTGTACGCTGTTCTACCTCCTCAGCCTATATCCCATGAAGAACTTTGACACGAGGTCACAACTGGAGAAGGATCTCCATATGGGAAAACTGATGTGGGTCTCAAACAAGGCGATAGGGATAGAACTATTCCGCACTGACTATGTGCAAATGGTGAGCCGCTACATGAGGAGGCACGGAAATGTGACCATAAAGCAACTCTTGGAAAGCGACGACTACAAGGACATGAAATAGGCCCACACTTTTCTATTTCCGTGAGGCAAAGACCTCATTTCTCGAAGTGCTGGTAGTCCTTGACCGACTTCCAAGCCCCACCCCACTTGAATCCATGACTCGTGAACAACCTCCACGCGAGGTCACCCTTTACTATCTTATAAGGGAACGCTCCACGGCGGTCAACATACTTGACGGCTACCGAGGGCTGTACGACCATCTTTCCAGATCGCAAACGCCTGACACAAGGGTTGTAGAGCGTATTGATGTCAACGGCCATGCCTCTGGCGTGTGCTGACAATTTCTTGCTGCCACGCACGGCACGGTAGCAAAAACTGCTCGAATTGTTGGCGCGCATAGACTCCTCGTCGTCAGCCCCGAAATCATCTATCAAACGAACGCTGGCAATTGGATAACGACTCTTGTAGAGTTCCTCGAAAATCTCAATCACATCATTGGCTATCGCCTTGTTGCAAACCATCTCGCCATGCCTGACATGACCATTCCGATCGACATGCAGCAACCTCAAGTAGCGCAAGTCTTGCCTACGCACAGGGCATGACTTGGGATAACTTTTGCCTTGCATCCTGACAAAAACATTGTCTGGTATCATTGAAACGGAAAATCCAGGACACCTTTTCTGGGAGAAGGCCAATAGCGGCATGAAAAGAAACGCCATCGCCAAAAGGAACCAACGCATATATGAACGATTAAGCATGTGGGCTAAACAGATTTACGTTAAAACAAAAAAGCCAAGCAAAAACTTGCTTGGCTCACTGCTTGTTGGGGTACTCGGACTCGAACCAAGAATGACAGGACCAGAATCTGTAGTGTTACCATTACACCATACCCCAATGTCTTTGCAACCTCATTTCTGAATTGCGAGTGCAAAGGTACTGACTTTTCGGTTACCCTCCAAACTTTTCGCAAACTTTTTTCAAAAAAAATATTGAGACAAGGATTATCCGACATAATGTCATGCCATTACCACTAAATTCAAAAATAAGATTAATAAATTTTGTTATTCTTGCGATTAGCACTAACTTTGTCATAAATATGCTGTTAACACACTGATATTAAATTAATGAAAGCAACAACGACAGAAGAACTGCTAAAGATTATCGTCAACGCCATACAGGACAAGAAAGGCGAAGACATCCGTGTCGTCGACCTTAGGCAGATTGACGGAGCCATCGCCAACTATTTCGTGATTTGTCAAGGAGGCTCACCAGCACAAGTGGAAGCCATAGCCCAATCGGTGGGTGACAAATGCCGTGAGAAGACTGGCGAGAAGCCCGTGGGAGTAAACGGACTCGGAACCGACCAGTGGGTCGCGATAGACTTTGTCGACATAATGGTGCACATTTTCCTGCCAGAGCCAAGAGAGTTCTATGACCTTGAGCATCTTTGGGAAGACGCAAGCATCTCCACCATCAAGGACGGCGAGAGCCTATAATAATAAAGATAAGGACAACAAAAGACAATGAATAACAGGCAAATGAACCAAAACGACCAGCAGCCCAAGATGCCCAGGTTCAACATGAACTGGCTCTACATCATCGTAGCTGTCGTGCTCGCCATAATGCTCTTCTCGGGAGGAGGCGGCTCAATAGTAAAAGGCGGCTCAAGCCAAGAGGCAAACTACAGCGACTTCAAGGCTTACGTTGACAAGGGCTACGCTCAACGCGTGGTGATAAACAAAAGCGACAACACGCTGAAGATGTATGTCAAGCCACAATACATACGCACGGTCTTCAACATGACCGCCCAACAAGTGGGCGCCAATCCATACGTCAGCGTACAGTTTGGCTCCGTGGACGAGCTTGAGAAGTTTCTCGGCAACGAGCAACAAAAGCACAAGCTCGCTGGCTATAGCTACGACAACGAACGCGGCACAGACATTTGGAGCTTGCTGATAAACCTTGGGCCGCTGATTTTCTTCTTCTTCCTCTTCTGGATGTTCAGCCGCGGAATGAGCGGAGGCGCAGGAATGGGCGGAGGCGCAGGAATCTTCAGCGTCGGCAAGAGCAAGGCGAAGCTCTATGAGAAAGGAAACGAGATGGGCATAACCTTCAAGGACGTAGCAGGACAGGAAGGCGCGAAGCAAGAAGTACAAGAAATCGTAGACTTTCTCAAAGATCCAAAGAAATACACCGACCTTGGCGGAAAGATACCCAAGGGAGCCTTGCTCATAGGCCCTCCAGGAACAGGTAAGACCTTGCTCGCCAAGGCTGTGGCCGGCGAGGC
>DJQL01000139.1:8352-10099 GCA_002437565.1 Prevotella sp. UBA6387 | reverse complement strand
TCGGTGGAATATCGTGTGTCGCCAGTGTCAAACATGTATCTCAACCTCTTCTACGTGCGCGACAGCTACGACTGGCTTGAGGGCAACGTGTCGCGCTTTGGGGGCGGCTTCGTGTGGAGAAAGAAGATGGACTCGCTTTCCGATATCTTCAAACTCGGCAAGACAGAAATCGTGACACCCGACTCCACGAAAGGCATACGCGAAAACAATACACAGCAGAAAAAATGAAAAACAAACATATAGCATATCTCCTGCCCATCGCAGCGTTTTTCTCGGCATGCTCTTCCACGAAGAGCATACCTGAGGGCGACCAGCTATTCACGGGCGTGGAAAAAATAAACTATACCACAGAAGACAAGGGAAGCCATTTCGCCTCAACAAAAGAGGAGGTTGACGCGGCTCTCGCCACAGCGCCAAACGGCGCGATATTCGGTTCTGGCATACGGTCACCGTTCCCAATTGGCCTTTGGGTGTGGAATGAGTTCACAGGCAAGGACGACGGTTTCTCCAAGTGGATGCTAAAGAGCTTTGGGTCAAATCCCGTGCTAATGTCATGGGTGAACCCGGCCCTGAGGGCAAAGGTGGCAAAGCTCGTGCTGCAAGCTCACGGATATTTTCGAGGCAACGTAAGCTATGAAGTGCTGAAACAGAAGAACCCTAAAGAGGCAAAGATAAAATACGATGTCAGCCCCGGCCACCTTTTCACCATCGACTCGCTGCGCTATGAGGGCTTCCCGGACGATGCCGACAGTCTGTTGACTGCCACGGCCACAGAAGCAAAGATTCATGATGGCGACGCCTTCGACGTGACATCGCTCGATGGAGAGCGCACGCGCATAAGCAACCTATTCCGCAGCAACGGATATTTCTATTACCAACCATCCTATGCCTCATACCTCGCCGACACGGTGAGCGTGCCTGGCAAGGCTCTGCTAAGGTTTCAGCAAGCGAAAAACATACCCGACATGCCCCAAAGAAAATGGTTTATAGGCAAGGTGAACATCGACATGCGCAAGAAATACAGCGACACGCTGAAAGACAGTGTGAGCTACCGCAACCTCATCATACACTACAATGGCAAGAAGCCGCCAGTGAGAACTGGCACGGTACTAAAAGACATGAGGATAATGCCCAAAAACAAATACAACTATCTAAACCACCAAGAGAGCGCAAACAAGCTGGCGGCCACGGGCATGTTCTCTTTGGTCGACTTCAACTTCACTCCACGCGACACCACTGGGCTATCAGACACGCTCGACCTGCACCTCAACCTGCTTTTCGACAAGCCATACGACTTCTACGTGCAAGGCAACATCACCGGAAAGACCAACAACCGCGTAGGACCAGGCGTGACTATTGGTCTCACCAAGCGTAACGCATTTCGTGGAGGAGAGCTGCTCGACATAAATCTCAAGGGCAGCTATGAGTGGCAGACAGGACACAAGGCACAAGGCACAGGCAGCAAGCTCAACAGCTACGAATATGGCATCGACGCTTCGCTCACCTTTCCAAGACTCATCATGCCATGGGTGTCGAGTGTGCGCAAGAGACTCATAGAAAAGGCGCGAAGGACAAGATACATTCCACAGCTCACCACGAAGCTGAAATTCTCGTCGGACATCATCAGGCGGTCATCGTTTTTCACGCGCCATGTCGTGTCGGGCGAGTGGACATACGAAGTGCAGACATCGGCGCGAAGCCGACACCAATTCTCGCCACTCAGCTTCTCATACGACTACATGAGGCG
>DJQL01000139.1:7555-8204 GCA_002437565.1 Prevotella sp. UBA6387 | reverse complement strand
CATTGTGGTGGCAGACCACGGTATCGGAGTCGGGAAACATTCTTTCATTGGGCTATTTGGCTGCCGGTAAAAAGTGGGGCGAGAAAAACAAGACCATGTTCAGGAACCCATACGCACAATTCTTCAAGGTGGAGACAGAACTTGTGAAAACATGGCGACTGTCAACCCACTCCACTCTCGTGGGACACGTCGACGCGGGCATTGCCTGGAGCTACGGCAACTCTGAGGACGCGCCTTACTCAGAACAGTTCTATGTGGGTGGCGCCAACTCCATACGCGCCTTCACGGTGAGGACAATAGGCCCGGGCTCATATCACGACGCGGCCTCGGCGGGAGTGTATTATCTCGACCAGACAGGCGACATAAAGTTTCTTGCCAACCTCGAATACCGCCCTCGCCTTTTCGGCAATCTCTACGGAGCGTTGTTCTTGGATGCCGGCAACGTATGGAAGATGAAAAACGACTATCGCGAGGGGGGCAAGTTCAAGATAAAAAATGCCTTGCAAGAGATGGCCCTTGGCACTGGAGCCGGACTGCGCTACGACATGGGGTTCCTCGTGATACGCTTGGACTGGGGCGTAGGTCTGCACGTGCCATACAGAAACGGATTCTACAATGTCGGCAAGTTCAAGGACTCGCAAAGCCTACA
>DJQL01000139.1:0-7545 GCA_002437565.1 Prevotella sp. UBA6387 | reverse complement strand
TTCGCCGTGGGCTATCCATTCTGACACGCGAGGACAGCATACCAAAAAGGCTGGCATTCTCTAATAGGAAGCCAGCCTTTGATAAAAAGTAATTGTTTTGTTTGGATGTACTACTTCACAAACTTCATGGTTTGGTCACCAACCTTTATCACATAAACGCCACTTGCCAAATTGTCGAGGGACAGGGTTGACACGTTCTTGGCAGATTTCACAAGCACGCCATTAGCGGAATATAAATCAACATTGGCGGCCTTGGCGAGAGTCACAACACTGCCATTGATGCTTATGGAGTTGCCACCAGCCAACACTTGCTTGATGGCGGTAGGCTTATTTCCATCAGCGAAGAAACTGTAAGTGTAAGTGCCTTCTTCTGCGCCATCGACCTGCTTGTTGTCGCTTTGCGTAAGAGTGTTTTGACCATTTTGCGCTACGGAAGTAATGAATGTAGCATCGTCACCGTCCTTTATGCTCATAATAGATGGTGTGACACCAAGAGCCACGCTGAAATTGAGAGGAGAAATAACCTTATGACCGCTGGTTGCTTCCGACCAGCCTGTCAGTTGAACTTGGTCGTCATAAATGGCCATGCCAGAAACGCTTTCGGCATTTTTATTGGCATCACCCTCGTTGTAGCCACTTGTCAAAGCCCAACTCTTTGACAAGTCGTTGGCATTCAAACAAGCCAAGTAGGTATCACAACCGCCTTTGTATGCCTTGCTGTTATCAAATGGGAAAGTCTCATTGAAAGTACCAGCCAAGAACAGGTCGCCATTCTGAAATGCCATTTCATCGATGCTGTTGAACTTGGCTTCTTTCAAATTATCATCAATCTTCGAATGGTAAATCTTTGTGTCTGTGATATTGCCACCTTCAATGGTTGCCAATACAAAAGCATGCTCATACTTGGTCTCCTCACCGCTTGTCTCACTCAGCAAGTCTTTGATTTGCTTGGAACCGTTGGCTGATCTTAAAGTTAGGTCTGAGCCATAAGCCACAAAACCTGCATACACTTTCGAGCCATCAGTGGCGAAGTTGCAACTTTCGGCAGCAAAGCCATCATAAGTTTCGTTTTCCGTAGCCGCCAACTGGACAACAAGAGTAGCATTTTCGAGGTCTTTTGATATGGAGATTATTCCTAATGTAGGAATGTCATACATATAAAACCAATCTTCCTTATTGCAATATTGTCCTTTGAGAGTAAGGCCACCTAACTCGCTCTTTCCTGTATACTGTGCTGACAAAATTATGTTGTCTCCGCTGAACAGCATACGAGATGGCTTGAAATACAAGTCTGGATCACCATAGGTTTCGTTCACCATGTCAACCTGAGGTATCACGACCTTCGAAGCCACATACTCACCATCCTTATCATACTTCACTATGAATCCGGAGACTTGAGATGTCTGGTCTGCCATACCAGTGATGGTGGCCTTGGATTCACCCTTGCCATTGAGAATATTTACTTCATCGGCAAATACTCCTGCCGCATAGATATTGCCATCGGTGTCTGTGGTCACGGTTGTAATCGTGGCCGCACCGCTCAAGCCAGCAGCCCAAAGCTCCTTGCCAGCCTTGTCATACTTAGCTATGAACGCACTCGTGGCAGTTGACTCCAAATAGCTATTGGCAAACTCCAAGTCTTTGGTGTAACTGCCTGTGACGATCGAATTGCCATCAGCATCTATCGCCATTGCACCACCACGGTTTATGTCTTCGGCCTTTTCTGTGGTCGTGAGACTTTTCGTCCACGTTGGAGTGGATGCATTTTTAGCGTTGACAGCAAGTGTTGCCAATGCCAACATTACGGTAAGTGTAAACTCTCTCATAAGCTTCAAATTTATATGTTAAACTAAAATGTGTTACCTAAAAACTAATTTCTACTTCTTCCAACTCTCCAATCCTGGGTTGGCCTCAACTGCCTCTGTCGGGAAACGAAGAGTGTATCGTGAATCATTTACCTGCAATGTATAGACAATACCGTTGTAGGTCTTGGTAAGTTGCGGCTGAGTGGTGCGACGGAGGTCAAACCATCTGTGTCCCTCAAAAGCGAGTTCACGCTCACGCTCATCGTATATGGCATTGAGCAATTCTTCCTTGGTCATACTGTCCAGTTCGGCTGCATACTGAGCGTATTTGGCAGCGACATAGCGTTTTTCCATGAAAGCCTTGAGATATGTGCGCGCCTCATTCAAGTTTTCATCATCTGCCGTAGCATCATTGGCAGCTTCCTCTGCCGCGGCCTCAGCCGCAATGAGGTAAGCCTCAGCCGAACGAAAGGAGCTGCGGTGATAACCATCGATGCTGTTTGTGCCGCCAAACTTTATTATGTTGTATGTGCTGGCAGTAAGAGCCTTGTAGTAAAGCGACTTTCGCCTGTCCCCTGTACGATATTTAGTAACCAATTGGGTGCTGGGATAGCCTATGTTGATATAGTTGGAAGTCATTACTTGTTCCAAGGCCACAATGTTTTCCACCGACTTGTAGTCGTTTGGCAGCACCTTTGACGTGTTCATGTCTTCAAGTTCGCCATGCTTGTTTATCACCTCCTTAGCCTCAGCCAAGGCATTGCTCCAGTCACCCTTGTAAAGATAAACGCGCGCAAGAAGAGCATCGGCCGAGATTTTATTGAACCGATAGTTGTAACCGGCATCCCAAGTATCAACGTTGAGATATTTCTTAGCCTCCTTTATATCGTCTATCACCTGCTGGTAAACTTGCTCCACGCTGCTGCAAGACAGCACTGCGTTGACATCAGCTTTCAACGACAATGGCACTCCCCTTGTAGTGGCTGGTGTGCAATGGGTGTAAGGCTCAGCATAGAGATTTACCAAAAGGAAGTGGCAATATGCTCTCATCATGTAAGCCTCGCCTACAAGCTGGCTTATCTCATCCGCCGTAGCCTCAGTTATGTTGTTTTTGTTTTCAATGATGTAGTTGGAGATATAGATGGCATGGTAATAGCGACGCCATCCAAACGAAGTCGTAGTGCTCTGAGGGTTTACATCATTCCATGCCCAGATATCGAAGTAGGAATCGTAGTCGTTGGAATTGAACTTAGTGTTTGTCAACTCATCACTTCGTAGAGTTGATAGTCCACGATCTTCTGGAAAATTCTTGTATTCGTAGGTGAGCAAAGCTCTATATTCCTTGCCTGTCTTGGCAATCACTTTGCCTGTGGGCGTGATATCGAGGAAGTCGTCACAACCTGTCAAGCACGCCATGGCTATAAAGAGCATGACACCAATCAAATATCTTGTTTTCATTGTAATCTGTCGTTTAGAAATTAATGTTTACCCCGAATATGAAGCTCTTTGGTATAGGCTGCGCATAAGGATTACCCATGGTTTCAGGATCCAGGTAATTATCATAGTTGCTTGCTATGACAAAGAGGTTGCGTGCCTCCAAAGATAGCGACGCACTCTTGATGCCGATATGGTCAAGCCATTGTTTAGGAAACTTATAACCAAGACGCAAACTCTGCAAACGTGTGTAGTTGCAGTTTTTCACCCAAATGTCGAGCATGCTGTAGAGATTGTACTCATTATATTGTATGTACTCGCTTGGGCGCTCGCTACTTGTCATCAACTTTGCAAAAGTGCCTTTGGTATTGTCCGTAGTCCAACGATTCAGTATGTCCCTATTCACATTCAAGCCTCTATCATAGCTCGTAGGATTGTAACTTGGTTGCACCCTTACCTTCATGCCCAAATTGAAGAAGAAGTTGATTCCCAATTGCCAGTTTTTGTATTCGAACGTATTTATGAAACCGCCAGACACCTTAGGATCGGATGTGCCCATATAAGTATATAGATTGCGTTGCTCCTCAGCTGTGAGCGTGCTTGCACCATGGGAGTTTAGCTTGAGAAATTCTGTCGCACTCACCTTCTCACCATCCTTGTTCACGAACAGAGGGTAGCCTTCGGCATCAAGTCCGGCTGTCTTGTATGCGAATATTGCCCCGACAGGATGTCCCTCCCTACTTGGGTAAGTGGCATTCTCCGCCACGGTTTCCTTTATAACCTTGTTTTGGTTGTAACCTATGTTTAAATTAGTTGTCCATGTAAGGTCTTTGGTATGGATATTGCGAGTGCCGAGCGCAATCTCAAGACCATTGTTGTTCATGCTCGCCCAATTGATAGTAGTGGATGAGAATCCACTCTCCAAAGGCAGCATCTTCATGCCAATAAGGTCTGAACTGTGCCGATAATAATAATCCACAGAAAGAGTGATTGCATTGTTGAGCACAGCCATGTCGAGACCAACGTTCACATTCTCCGTTTTCTCCCATTTCAAGTTGGGATTAGGTGCCGTCTCGCTGCTGATGATGTCTTCTGTATTGCCAGTAATCACATCTCCACGCTTCAGCACGCCAATAAGATAAGGAGACGTGTTTTTGTCTATGTTTCCTTGAAGACCGTATGACGCACGCACACTGAGATTGTCAATCCATCTCGCGTCTTTCAACCACTTTTCCTCCTTCGCTCTCCAAAGTGCACTCACTGAATAGAGAGGAAGATAACGGTACTTTTTGGCGACTCCAAACACGTCGGAGCCATCAAAGCGGACGCTGCCGCCTATTGTATATTTATTAAACAAGGAGTAAGAACCCGTGGCATACCAAGACACAAAAGCATTCTCTGTCTCCGTTTCCTGATGGAGGGGGTACGACTCCGCCCAACTCTGATTGGGGAATATGACAGGCTGCGTAGTGAGAGTACGGGCATCATATCCATAAGCCGCGCTATATATGGAATTGGCTTTGGCATGGCGCACCTCAGTACCCAACATCAAGTTGACATCGTGTACGCGGTTAAATGTCTTGACAAACTCAGCCATAGCCTTCCATGTCCATTGTCGATTATGATACTCTGTAGTCTTGTGCATACCACCATCTGGCAGAAACGATTTCTTGCTGCCATCAGAAGTGGTGTATTCTGTGAACAGCTTTTCCTTGCGCATGGCGTAAGAGTTTTCACCGGCATACTTGCTCAAGGAATATGAGTCTTCTTGGAGACCGAATTGCGAAGTTATCTTCAAGCAGTCGGTAAGGCGAAGTTCTGCGTTGACAATAGCCATAACAGAGCGGTCACGCCGTCTTGTATTGGCATTTGCTCTCTCCTCAAAGATATTGAAATCGAGCGACGAATCCTCCTTGCCCTGCACGTTTGTATCGTAGTTGTAGTTGCCGTTATCATCATAAGGAGTGAAATACGGGTTTGCCAATCGAGAATAATACACAGGATTGGTAAAGCCGTTGCTGTCCGTGAGATAAGAGTTTTGCTTGCGCTCGTTGGCATATACTGAGGCTCCTACCTTGAGCAAACGATTAATTTGGTAGTTTGTTTTAAGTGTCAGATTGTATCGCGTGTTTCCAACGCCCGTCACCGTGCCTTGCTCACTGGTGTAGCCTATTGAAGAATAATAGTCTGCCTTATCGCTGCCACCAGACAAGCTGACATTGTATTCCTGTGAAAGAGAATTTCGGAAAAGAATGTCGTTCCAATCCGTGTTTGTGTTTCTGAGCTGGTTTATCTGGTTCTTTGCGACATCGCTCAATGCGTTCCAGCCACCAGACTTAAAATTTACCATTTCACCAAGGCTGTTGAGTATGCTTGCCACTCCACCCTTGTTCTGGCGGTAAGTATAATCAGATCCCAACAAGCCAAGCTCCAAGTCTACTTTCTCGCTGCTATTTAGCAAGTTGAGACGGTCTATGTCATTTTTTGGCATGAACGTAAGTTTGCCAGAAAAGTTGACAGTAGGCTTTCCTGCGCGCCCTTTCTTGGTTGTTATCACTATTACGCCATTGGCGGCTCTTGCTCCATATATTGCTGTGGCAGCTGCATCCTTCAGCACCGTGATATTATCGATGTCAGAAGGATTCAAGCCTGCTATTGAAGTCTGGTAGATATTGTCTATGTCTTTCAAGTCTTCCATGGACGGTATATCGGTGCCATCCATAGGTATGCCGTCAAGCACCCACAATGGCTCCTGTGTGCCATTGATAGAGGCAGTTCCCCTTATGCGAATCTTGACAGGAGCGCCAGGCGCGCCAGTGGAAGTGACAGAAGAAAGACCAGCCACCTGTCCAGCCAAGGCTTGGTCTATGTTGTTGACGGCACCTATCTTGCCATCGCCCATCTTGATGGTTGAAATGGCAGAAGTCAACTTGCGGCGGTCAATCTCCTGATAGCCAGTTACCACCACCTCATTAATCTGCTTGGCATCCGACTGCAATACAATCTTGTAGTCATCCTTGCCAGCGATGATATTGACGTTCTGCGTCTCAAAGCCCATAAAACGAACAGAGAACGCCTTGTCATCAGCACCGACTTTCAGGCTGAACTTACCGTCATAGTCTGTTACAGTGCCATGTGTTATCCTATCATTCCCTTTTTCCCCCATTACAGAGACGGTGGCTCCCGGCAGTGGATCATCGCCCATTGTTCCATCCACTACAATGCCCTTTATGGTGCGCTCTTGTGCCGATAGGACACTCGTAACCAATACCATGAGCAAAAGCAGGAATGTTCTCATTTTAATCATTTTCTCTCTATTTGTGTTTAAGTTTTACAACCTTATAGCCTTACCGCTTAAATATAATCACTTAACTTCTTGTCCAAGTGCCGTCTGAATCCTCATAATGACATCCTCGTAATGAAATCTCGTGGCGGTGTCTCCCGTGTTGCGCTTGGTTTTAAGAAGGCTGAGAATCCGCAACAATTCGCCACGTTTCACACTAATGGCATCGCTCACCCTTGCAGTCTGCGTGCCTCCCATGTCGATAGTGCGCGAAGCAGAGCTAAGGCTTGAGCATTGCCAATTGTGCTCAGGAAGATCTATAATGGAGGCCATTCCGTTCAACTTTTTGTTTATTTTCACGCCCTCCTGCTGAGCCGCTGCCGTGATGAGCGCATCAACAAAATTCTTCTGCAGCTCTCTTTCGTCCAGACTGAGTGTTTTGCCAGCAATTGTGCCAGCGAAAAAATGCTTGTGCAGCATGTCCATCATCTCTATGGCAGTAAAGGCTTTCTTGCCATTGGCTTGCTCATTTGCGAACATACGCAAGAGGCGGTTGTTGTCGAGCATGTCCCACAACATGTAGCTCTGCTGGTTCTGTAGCGCATAGTCTGGCGACTGCTCCTGAACCCCCAATGGCGTGTTTTTGTTGATAAACGTGTATTTTCTCAGTTCACTTCTGAAAAGCCACTTTGGATAAGTGAACACCTCGTCTATCAAGAACTGGACAGCCCTCTTCTGCTTGTCTTTCTCCACGAAAGTAAACGTAGGTTTTCCATCGTCTACAGTGGTATTGTCTATATACATTCCACCAACGTTGGCCAACACATGGTAAAGATACAGGCTCCATTGGAAAATGACCCCCTGATAGAGTTTTGAAGCCTCATCATAGGTTTGCCCCGATTCGCCCGTGCGTGTCCAGTTTATGATATTAGGCACTACACGTTTCAAATTCTCTATGCCATAACGAGCCGACTTCATGGCATCGTCGCCCAAGTCCTCACTCAATGCCCTTGGGTCTATCGC
>DJQL01000019.1 GCA_002437565.1 Prevotella sp. UBA6387 | reverse complement strand
CAATGTGCCAAGCAGCAAGCCCACGAGCCAACACATGGCATACCACCTCACGCCAAATGAACCTATGTGGAAAATCACTTCTGACGGGTTCCACACTATATACAGCAAATCCATCATTGTGGTATCGGTTTAAACGTTGAAGCGGAAGTGCATGATGTCTCCGTCCTGCACCTCGTAGTCCTTGCCCTCTATGCTCAGTTTCCCAGCTTCTCTCACGGCACTTTCCGAGCCATATTTCAGGTAGTCTTCATACTTGATTACCTCCGCGCGGATGAAGCCTTTCTCGAAGTCGGTGTGTATCACGCCAGCACACTGTGGAGCCTTCCAACCCTTGTGGAATGTCCAGGCCTTCACCTCCATCTCACCAGCCGTAATAAAGGTCTGCAGGTTGAGCAAGTGGTAAGCCTTCTTTATAAGACGGTTCACACCACTCTCTTCCAATCCGAGATCGTCAAGGAAGAGCTTCTTCTCCTCGTAAGTGTCAAGCGAAGCTATGTCCTCCTCTGTCTTGGCGGCGATGACCATGGCCTCGGCTCCTTCCTTGGCGGCAATCTCCTCCACAATCTTGCTGTATTTGTTGCCCGTCTTCGCGCTTGCCTCGTCCACGTTGCAAACATAGAGCACAGGCTTCGTGGTTAGCAAGAACAAGTCGTGTGCGGCCTTTTGCTCCTCCTTGGTATCGAATGTCACGGTGCGAGCGTTCTCACCCCTGTCGAGCACTTCCTTGTAAGCATGGAGCACTTCTACCAAAGTTTTTGCGTCCTTGTTGCCCGTGGCGGCCACCTTTTCTTGTTTGGACAACTGACTCTCTATGGTCTCCAAGTCCTTGAGTTGCAGCTCCGTATCTATCACGTCCTTGTCGGCCGCTGGATCCACTGGTGCGCCGCCCTCTCTCACCACGTTGTCGTCGTCGAAACAGCGAATGACATGGATAATGGCATCACACTCACGAATGTTGCCAAGAAACTTGTTGCCCAAGCCTTCACCCTTAGAAGCTCCCTTCACCAGTCCGGCGATGTCCACTATTTCGCAAGTGGCCGGCACGATGCGTCCCGGATGCACAATCTCGGCGAGTTTGGTGAGTCGCTCATCAGGCACGGTTATGACACCGAGGTTAGGCTCTATCGTACAGAAAGGGAAATTGGCTGCCTGTGCCTTAGCGCTCGACAGGCAGTTGAAAAGCGTGGACTTGCCCACATTAGGCAATCCCACGATACCACATTTTAATGCCATATCTTATATAAACGTTTATATCTGTTTTGCTATTATTTATGCAAAATTACTGAATTAATGGGAGACAACGCACCTTTCACGCCTTTATCTCCTTTTTTATCTCATCCAGGCTTATTTTCTTCCTTACCTTCACACGGTCGAATCCTTGACCGTATACGCCAATCACGGCACTCTGGGCCACGAAAGCATCGGGGTCTATCTCGTCTACGAGGTCAAAGATTATAGACGACTCACTTTTCTTGGCAATACAGAATATCACCTTGATGTCTTGCTTGGAATAAAACCCGTTGCCGTTGAGCGTGGAACAGCCCCTGTCGGCAATCTTGTTTATGGCCTCGCCTATTTCTTCCCACTTTTCCGATATTATGAAAAACTGTACCGAACGGCGCAGCGAGTTGACTACATAATCCACGCAAAACGAGACAATGAAGAGCAACACGTAGCCGTAGAGCACTTTCTCCCAGTCGTGCAGTACCACATAGCTCGACGTGATGATAGTAAGGTCGCAAAAAAGGATGATATGCCCCAACGATACGTCGCGGTATTTGTGTATCATCGCCGCAACGACATCGGAGCCTCCCGTGCTGCCGCCAGCTGAGAGTCCGAGTCCCACGCTCGTGCCCATGAATACGCCGCCTACGATACATGCCATGAACTTCTGGTCGGCCAGTATATGGGCTTTGTCCCAGCCAAGCCACTGAAATATGGAAGAGGCTATCGTGAACACCACTACCGCATAGATAGTTTTCACGCAAAAGCGCCAGCCCAGCACTTTCAAGGCGGCTATCAGCAAGGCGGTGTTGATTACGAAATAGGTATACTGCGTCTGTATGCCCGTTCCCCAATACACAATCTCCGCTACACCCATGGTGCCGCCCATGGTTATCTCGTTGGGTACAAGGAAAAGATTCAAGCCTATCACGCCCATGATCATCGCGATGGCTATGATGGCATAGTCGCGAATGGTTCGGTATATAGACTTGCCACTTGTTCTTTCTGCGTTCATCTTTAAGAGTTTAGCCCAACAATTGTTCTATGTCGTCTATCGTTCCATCAAAAGGTCCCGAATGCTCCAGCTTGAGCGAGCACATAGCCGCGGCAAACTTGCCAGATTCTTCGATGGCCATTCCCTGGGCACGGCACCATAGGTAACCCGTGGAATAGGTGTCGCCACATCCCGTAGCATCCACCAGCTTCTTTGGCTCATAAGCTGGAATGTCATAAGCCTTGCCATCGGCATAAATTACAGAACCATAGCTGCCAAGGGTTATCACAACATCTCTCACACCATATCCAGCAAGCGTCTTGCCGACCTCATAAGGGTCATTGCTGCCCACGATGGTCTGCATCTCGCTCTCGTTGAGCTTCAGTATGCCAGTGGAGCGTAGCACGCGCTTCATGTCCTTCCATTCCACAGGTTTCACCTCTTCGTCCACCACCTCTCTCAGGTAGCCTTGCGCGTCGATGGATACCGTGCCTTTCTCGGCGAGTGCCTCCACCACCTCTGGCGAGAAGTCGTCGGCAAGCAGCGAGCCAAGGTGAAACACCTTTGCCTCCAAGGGCTTCACGTCGTCAACAGTGAACGGATCAGCCTTGGCGCGCACACGTTGCTTGCGGTCGTTGCTGTCTTTGCCATAAATGTTCTCGAAGAACACGGTATGACGGCTCGGATAGCACACGGTGTCGAAGCCCAACGACCGTATCTTGTCCATGTCGTCCTTGCTTTCCTCGCCCACCTTCGTCACGAGCTGGTAGCTCACCTTGCGTGGCAAGTGGCTCATGCCATAAGTCATGTAAAACGATGTGCCACCTGCCATGTAGACGGTATTCTCGGGTGTCACGATCTTGTCGCGTGTGATGTGGCCTATGCTGCAAATGTCAAACATATATGTCTTATTTTTTTCCTATTACTAATTGCTTTGCGAACTCCCAAACGACGATGCCCGCGGTGACGCTCACGTTAAGGCTGTGCTTGGTGCCAAACTGCGGAATCTCCAGGCAGCCATCGCTCATGTCCACGACGCTTTGTTGCACGCCCTTGACCTCATTGCCGAGAATCACGGCGCACGCCGTGTCCTTGCCCACGTTCAGGTCTTGGAGCTTTGTGGAGCCTTCCACCTGTTCCACGCTCCACACGAAATAGCCCTTGTCGTGCAGTTCACGCACGGCATCCTCGGTGTCCTTGAAGTAGCGCCAGTCCACGCTGTCCTCGCCGCCGAGCGCGGTCTTGTGTATCTCGGCGTTGGGCGGACATCCCGTCACGCCGCAAAGCCACACCGCCTCCACGCGGAAGGCGTCGGCAGAGCGAAACACGCTGCCCACATTATATAATGAGCGCACGTTGTCGAGCACCACTATGAGTGGCATCTTGCTTGCCGACTTAAACTCATCGACGCTGAGCCGATGCATTTCTATGGTCTTAAGCTTTCTCATTCTCCTTGGCTTCGTAGGCGAGGGCGTAAGCCTTGATCTGCTTCACCATGGCGAGCAGTCCGTTGCTGCGTGTCGGTGACAGGTGGTCGCGAAGACCTATCTTGTCTATGAAATACAGGTCTGCGTCGAGAATCTCCTTTGGCGTGTGCCCACTGAGCACCTGTATGAGCAAGGCTATGATGCCCTTCACTATCAGCGCGTCGCTGTCGGCGGTGAACACGAGCTTGCCGTCCACATAGTCGCACTGCACCCACACGCGGCTTTGGCAGCCGTCTATGAGGTTCTGTTCCGTCTTGTACTTGTCGTCCAAGGCATCGAGGTCATTGCCCAAATCAATGAGCATCTGGTATTTGTCCATCCAGTCGTCGAAGTCGGAAAACTCCTCCACGACCTCGTCTTGCAATTCGTTTATTGTCTTCATGCTTTGTCTATTCTGAAAACCTTGTCGTGTGGCCTCACCTTTCCTGGCACAGGCACCGACACGTAGGTATGTTGTACGGTCTCTTCTATTGGCCCGTTGTCGTCGTGAATCTCCGTGGCGTCAAGATACATGGCGCCCGTCGTGGGGCCTGTGATGAGCAGGCGGTCTCCCTTCTTGAACGTGCTCGCCTGAACCGCTATCTCGCCCACGCCAATCTTGCTGAAATACTTGTTCACCCTGCCTATGAGAGTCTTCTTCTCCGTGGCGAGAGAGCCGTACTGGTCGTTCCACTCTCCCATGGTCTGCCCTTGGTAGTAGCCGTCCCAGAAGCCGCGGTTGAACACGGTGGCGAGCCGCTCGTCCCAAGCCGCCTTCTTCTCCTCGGTGAACGTTCCATTGAGCACGCTCCTGATGGCCTCCTTGTAGCAGCTCACCACTGTATAGACGTATTCTGGCCCACGGGCGCGCCCCTCTATCTTGAACACCCTCACTCCGGCCTCCATCATCTTGTCGATGAAGCGTATGGTCTTGAGATCCTTGGGGCTCATTATGTACTTGTTGTCTATCTCAAGTTGGTTGCCCGTCTCGTTGTCGGTCACGGTATAGCTGCGCCGGCATATCTGCACGCACTGCCCACGGTTGGCGGAGCGGTTTGCGGCATGAAGGCTCATGTAACACTTGCCCGACACGGCCATGCAGAGGGCACCGTGGCAGAACATCTCTATCCTTATCGGCTTGCCCGACGGCCCGCAAATGTTTCGTTTCACTATCTCGTTGTGGATATGGCCCACTTGCTTCATGTTGAGCTCGCGTGCCAGCACGCTCACATCGGCAAACTGGGCGTAAAACTCCAGGGCTTCCACGTTGCTTATGTTGAGCTGCGTTGACAGGTGAACCTCCATGCCCACCTTGCGGCAGTAGGCCATCACGGCCACGTCGGAGGCTATCACCGCCGACACGCCGGCCTTCACGGCGGCATCCACGATGGTGTGCATCGTCTCCACGTCCTCATCGTATATGATGGTGTTCACCGTGAGATAGGTCTTAATGCCGTGCTCACGGCACGTGGCCACGATATAGTCGAGGTCGTTGAGGTCGAAATGGTTGGCCGAGTGGGAGCGCATGTTGAGCTGCCCCACCCCGAAATACACGGAGTCGGCACCGGCCTGGATTGCCGCCGCGAGCGAGTCGCGACTGCCAACCGGGGCCATGACCTCATATTCGTGATTATTTTCCACTGAACTTCTTTGTTTGCTCCTTTATTAGTTCCTCATCCTCGAAATAGTCTATGCGCATTGCCTTGCGCACCTCGTCCATGGTCTGCGCGGCCACCTCGCGGGCGGCATCAGAGCCTTTCTTGAGGATGTTGAATATCTCAGGTATGTCTTTCTCATATTCGGCTCGGCGAGCCCTGATGGGGTCGAGCATGCGGTTGATGACCTTATTGAGCATCTTCTTGCACTTCATGTCGCCAATGCCTCCATGCTGGTAAGCGGCCTTCAGCTCGTCGAGGTTCTGGAACTCCGGCCAGAAGTCGGCGAAGTCCTGATCCGTGGCGAAAGCGTCGAGATAGGTGAACACGGCGTTGCCCTCCACGTGGCCTGGGTCGGAGACGTTGAGGTGCGTCGGGTCGGTGTACATGGCCTTGACCTGCTTCCACACGGTGTCGGCATCGTCAGAGAGGTATATGCAGTTGCCAAGGCTCTTCGACATCTTCTCCTTGCCATCTGTGCCTGGCAAGCGGCGCGCAGTGGCGTTCTCGGGGAGCATTATCTTCGGCTCCACAAGCACGGGGGCATAGGTGTTGTTGAAACGGTTCACGAGCTCGCGCGTCAGCTCTATCATTGGTTCCTGGTCTTCACCAGCCGGCACCGTGGTCGCCTTGAAAGCTGCAATGTCGGCAGCCTGCGACACGGGGTAGCAGAAGAAACCCAAGGGTATGGAGTCGTTCTCGAAGCCACGCAGCTTGACTTCCGTCTTAACCGTGGGGTTGCGCTGCACACGGCTCACGGAGACGATGTTCATGAGATACACCGTCAGCTCGGCGAGTTCTGGTATGCGGCTCTGCACGTAGAGGGTGCACTTGCTTGGGTCGAGGCCTGCCGACAGGTAGTCGAGTGCCACGTTCACTATGTTGTCGCGTATCTTGTCGGGGTTGGAGGCGTTGTCAGTAAGTGCCTGCACGTCGGCCATGAAGACGAACATACGGTCGAAATCGCCCTTGTTCTGGAGTTCCACACGGCGACGAAGACTTCCCACGTAGTGTCCGAGATGGAGGCGGCCAGTGGGACGGTCGCCTGTGAGTATTACTTTTCCCATAATTGAATAGTTGCTTTCTGTGGGCAAAGTTAGCAAAAAATCCTCACTTGGCAATGATGATTACTCGTATTTCATATCTCAAAGACTGAAGGCCATGTGGCTTTTGTCTACCGACATAGCTAAGAACAGAACTGGGTCTTGATGAAATAG
>DJQL01000135.1:1324-18341 GCA_002437565.1 Prevotella sp. UBA6387 | reverse complement strand
GCAAAAATATGACGCATCCTTTTCCTTAATATGGTTGGAAAATGGTAATTTTGCACACATTATCACTCAAAATAATATATGTAACGGTAAGAGATGAAACAAATTCAAGATATAGTAAAAGAGAAAATAATGATATTGGACGGAGCCTTGGGCACGGTCATCCAAAAGCGCGGTTTGACGGAGGAAGACTTCCGTGGTGAGAGATTCAAGGACGCGGAGGGTCAAACCAAGGGCAACAACGACATGTTGAATTTGACACGTCCGGATGTCATCCTCGACATACACCGCCGCTACCTGAGCGCCGGCGCCGACATCATAGAGACCAACACGTTCTCGTCGCAACGCGTGTCGCAAGCCGACTATCACCTTGAAGACTCCGCCAGCGACATGGCCCTTGCCGGAGCCAGGCTTGCCCGTCAAGCCGCCGACGAGTTTTCCACCGACGCCTGGCCGCGCTTCGTGGCCGGATCCGTGGGGCCGACAAACAAGACCCTGTCGATGTCGGCAGACGTGACCAACCCAGCCTCGCGCGAGCTGACCTACGATGAACTATGGGCCGACTACTCGGAGCAGATAGACGGCCTGATGGAAGGCGGCGCAGACGCCATATTGATAGAAACCATCTTTGACACGCTCAACGCCAAATGCGCCATCGACGCCGCCATGAACGTGATGGAGAAGCGTAGCGTGGAACTGCCCATAATGCTGAGCGTGTCGGTAAGCGATCTCGCGGGACGCACGCTCAGCGGCCAAACGATGGACGCCTTTCTGGGGAGCATAAGTTCATACCCCATCTTCTCCGTCGGCCTCAACTGCTCGTTTGGCGCGAGAGAGATGAAGCCGTTTTTGGAAGAACTGGCACGCAAGGCACCTTATTATATATCCGCATACCCCAACGCCGGCATGCCCAATGCCATGGGCGGCTACGACGAGACGGCGGAAAGCATGTCGCCGCTCATTGGCGAGTGGATGGACGAGGAGCTGGTCAACATCGTGGGCGGCTGCTGCGGCACAGACTATTCGTTCATAGAGAGATACAGCGCCCTGTCGCAAGGCAAACGCCCCCATACGCCCCAGCCCAAGCCATCGACGCTGTGGCTATCGGGGTTGGAACTGCTCGACGTGAACAGCGACGTGAGGTTCGTCAACGTGGGCGAGCGGTGCAACGTGGCCGGCAGCAGGAAGTTTCTCAGGCTCATAAAAGAGAGGAACTATGAGGAGGCCCTCTCCATAGCACGCAAGCAAGTGGAGGACGGCGCTCTCGTCGTCGACGTGAACATGGACGACGCCTTGCTCGACGCCAAGGAGGAGATGGTCAACTTCCTGAACCTCATAGCCTCGGAGCCAGACATATCAAAGGTCCCAGTGATGATAGACTCGTCGAAATGGGACGTGGTGACCGCCGGGCTGAAGTGTCTGCAAGGCAAGTGCATCGTGAATTCCATATCTCTGAAGGAAGGCGAGGACGTGTTTCTCTCCCACGCACGCGACGTGAGACGCTTCGGTGCGGCTGTCGTGGTGATGTGCTTCGACGAGAAAGGACAAGCCACGACCTATGAGCGGAGAGTGGAGATAGCCCGTCGCGCCTACAAGCTGCTGACTGAAAAGGTGGGCATGAACCCTCTCGACATAATATTCGACCCCAACATCCTGTCGATAGCCACCGGCATAGAGGAGCACGACGGTTATGCACTGGAATTTATCCGCGCCACACAATGGATACGCGAGCACCTCAAGGGGGCACACGTGAGCGGCGGCGTGAGCAACCTCAGTTTCTCATTCCGTGGCAACAACTACATTCGCGAGGCCATGCACGCCGCATTCCTGTATCACGCCATTAACGTGGGCATGGACTTCGGCATCGTGAACCCCTCCACCAAGGTGACTTACACGGACATCCCCACTGATGAGCTGAAGATAATAGAAGACGCGATACTTGACCGCTACCATGGGGCGGCGGAAAAGCTGACGGAACTCGCCGAGCAGAAACTTGCCGAGAGAGAGGCCATGAAAGCCGCCAACGGCGGTGCCTTGCCCAAGGCGAGAGCCAATGCCGACGAATGGAGGAAGGAGCCGCTTCGCGACCGCCTGATATATGCCCTGCGCAAGGGCATAGGCGACCACCTGAAAGAAGACCTCGAAGAAGCCATAAAAGAGCTACCACGCGCCGTGGACATAATCGAAGGGCCGCTCATGGACGGCATGAACATCGTGGGTGAGCTTTTCGGAGCCGGCAAGATGTTCTTGCCACAAGTGGTGAAGACGGCGAGGACCATGAAACAGGCCGTGGCGATACTCCAGCCCTACATAGAGGCAGAGAAGACCGGTGGGGCCTCGACCGCCGGCACGGTGGTAATGGCGACCGTGAAAGGCGACGTACACGACATTGGCAAGAACATCGTGAGCGTGGTCGTGGCGTGCAACAACTACGAGGTGATAGACATGGGCGTGATGGTGCCAGCCGACCAGATAGTGAGAAAGGCCAAGAGCGTCCACGCCGACGTGGTGGGTCTCAGCGGACTGATAACGCCTTCGCTCGACGAGATGGTGAACACCGTGAGGGAGATGGACAAGGCCGGACTGACCATACCCGTGCTCATCGGAGGAGCCACCACCTCGGAGTTGCACACGGCATTGAAGATAGCTCCCGCATACAAAGGTCCCGTGATATGGCAAAAAGACGCGTCGCAAAGCGCGGCCATACTCGCCAAGCTGATGAACGAGAAGGAGCGCAAGCCTTTCCTCGAAGGGATCAACGCACGCTATGCCAAGCTCCGCGAGGAATACAGGCAGGAACAAGTCAGGCTAAAGTCATTGGACGAAGCGAGAAAGAACAAGCTCGAACTGTTCTGATATTTTTCACCTGCCATGCTTTGCGGAATTACGTCGCATCATCCATGCGCTAAATAGCGACCAACAGAGCACTAATCATACCATGCCAAGCAAGTGATGAGGAGAAAAGGCTGACCCCTTGCAAAAAATAAGGCAAGTTATCACCATAAAACGGCAAAAATGATTATCTTTGCCACATGAAAATGAAATTGCGCCTCAATTGGCAAAAGATTATAATCTTCCTGCTCATTTGCACAGGACTCGTCTTCCTGACCCATTCCTTTTGGATGTCGTTGGGCATCATGATGTTGCTTTTTGTCGTCGATGCTCTAATCGCTAATTATGAATACCGCCGCAAGACCAAGAAGTTTTTTGACGACTTGAGGCAAGAACACGAACAAGATGCAGCAGCTCATTGAATTATACAAGCAGTGGTCAGGTAACAAGCCGGCCAAGATAGACAAGATGCAAGGTGCAGGCAGCAACCGACAATACTTCCGCCTGACCGCCAACGACGGCAGTACGGTGGTAGGCGTGATAGGCACCAGCAAGGACGAAGACCACGCGTTCGTAAACATCGCAAGGCAGTTTGCAGAGCAAAAGCTGCCCGTGCCACAAGTGCTCGCCGTGAGCGACAACGAGATGCGCTATCTACAAACCGACCTGGGCTCTACGTCGCTCTTCGACGCCATACGTGGCGGACGCGAGGCGGGCGGGCGCTACAACCTCGCAGAGCAAGAACTCCTGAAGAAAACCATACGCGCCCTGCCCAACATACAGATAAGGGGAGCAAGGGGCATGGACTGGAGCGTGTGCTATCCGCAGCCGGTGTTCAACGAGGAGAGCGTGTTGTTTGACCTCAACTATTTCAAGTATTGCTTCCTGAAACCCACGGAATTGGATTTCAACGAGGTGTACCTTGAGGCCAACTTCCGCCGCATGGCGAAAGACCTGACGGCGGAGCCAGGCGAAAGCTTCCTGTATCGCGACTTCCAGGCACGCAACGTGATGCTCGACAAGGACGGCAACCCCTATTTCATCGACTTCCAAGGCGGAAGGAAAGGCCCATTCTATTATGACCTCGCGTCATTCCTATGGCAGGCGTCCGCCAAATACCCATTCAAGCTGCGCCGCGAGCTCATAGCGGAATATTACAATTCGCTGAAGCAATACACGGAGGTGCCGACAATAAGGCATTTCGCCGACCGCCTCACACTGTTCGTGCTATTCCGCACCATGCAAGTGCTGGGGGCCTATGGCTTCCGCGGGTATTTCGAGCACAAGCAACACTTCATAGACAGCATCCCACCGGCGATGGACAACCTGCGCGACCTGCTCAAGCTACGCGAGGACATACTGCCCTACCCTTACCTGCGCGACGTGCTGACAAGGCTCACGCGGATGCCGCAGTTCGCACACAGGGAGCCGACGGTGCAACCGCGAAAAGACGGCTACAAGACCACCGTAAGCAACATTTACCCACGGCATCCCCAAGACGGCCTGCCCACGTTCTCAAAATACGACGGCAAAGGCCCTCTCGTGGTCGACGTGTACAGCTTCTCTTACAGGAAAGGCATACCAGAGGACCCATCGGGCAACGGTGGCGGGTACGTGTTCGACTGTCGCTCCACACACAACCCAGGGCGGTATGAGCCTTACAAGAAACTCACAGGACTGGACGAGCCCGTGATACGATTCCTTGAGGACGACGGCGAGATACTCGACTTCCTTGACCACATCTACGCCATCGCCGACAAGCACGTCGGCCGCTACATACAGCGTGGGTTCACCCACTTGATGTTCTGCTTCGGTTGCACGGGAGGCCAGCACCGCTCTGTCTACAGTGCGCAACACCTTGCCGAGCACATTCACGAGAAGTTTGGCATAGAGGTTCACGTGTGCCACAGAGAACAAGGCATAGAGCAGACACTTGAGGCTAAATAAGCTTTTCGCGCGCCTTTACGGAAAATCCCAGTAAAAAGTTAACGCTATCTTGGCTTTTTACTGGGATTTTCGTAACTTTGCATAGCATATAAATATACATATCTTATGATGCAAGCAATGATTTTCGCCGCGGGCATGGGCACACGCCTCAAGCCGCTCACCGACACCATGCCCAAGGCACTGGTAAGGGTTGGAGGCGAACCGCTCATAAAGCGTGTCATCATGAACCTTGCCGCCGCTGGCGTTGACCACATTGTCGTCAACGTACATCATTTCTCCCAAAAGATAATCGACTACTTAAAGGCCAACGACAACTTCGGCATAGACATAAAGATCAGCGACGAGACCGAGAACCTCCTCGACACGGGAGGCGGATTGCGCAAGGCAGCAGGGCTCTTTCATAAAAACTACCCAATATTGATACACAACGTTGACATACTGAGCAACGTAGACCTGCACAAGTTCTATACGCTTGACCCGAAGGTGAACTGTCCCGACTGCGGCATTCCGCACCAGAAGGCTGGCGCGCAAGTGCTCGTGAGCTGGCGCAAGACAAAGCGATACCTCGTGTTCAATGACATGATGCGTCTCGTGGGATGGGTAAACATCGAGACCGGCGAGGCAAAATCGCCTTACGAAGACGTGAAAGCGGCATTACGTAGAGAGCATTATCCCATCAAGGCCACCGACAAGCCCTTGACGATAAATGGCTTGAGGCTCTTCGCGTTCAGCGGCATACACCTCGTCTATCCAGAGCTGTTCACATACATGCTTGGCGAGCCCGACAAGTTTCCGATAGTAGACTTCTATCTCTCCGTGTGCCACCGCGTGCCCATAAAGGGGTATCTCAAGACAGACCTCAAGCTAATGGACGTGGGCAAGCTGGATACCCTCCAAGAGGCAGAGAGCTTCCTGAAAGAACTCAGCGAACAATGATTACATCACGATAACATTCCACATAGTCAATCACATTATCAACATTATATGCAACAGAAAATCATCATCCTCGACTTCGGTTCGCAGACCACACAACTCATAGGTCGACGCGTGCGCGAGCTGGATACGTTTTGTGAGATTCTGCCTTACAACAAGTTTCCCAAAGATGACCCGTCCGTCATAGGTGTCATCTTGAGTGGCAGCCCCTACTCCGTACACGACAAGGAAGCCTTCAAGGTAGACCTCACAGAGATTATCGGGCACTACCCCGTGCTCGGCATCTGCTATGGAGCACAGTTCATCAGCTATTCCCTTGGAGGCAACGTCGAACAAACCGGAACACGCGAATACGGCCGCGCCAACCTCGAGACCGTCGACACGACATCGCCCATCTTCAAGGGCTTCGACAAGGGCTCGCAAGTGTGGATGAGCCACGGAGACACCATAACGGCAATTCCAGATCACTTCCATGTGATAGGCTCTACGGCAGACGTGAAATACGCCGCTTTCGCAAACGACGAGGAGCGCGTGTGGTGCGTGCAATTCCACCCCGAGGTATACCACTCGCTGCAAGGCAAGCAACTGCTAAAGAATTTCGTGGTGGACATCTGCGGAAGCAAGCAGGAATGGAGCCCAGCGTCGTTCGTAGAAAGCACCGTGAAAGAGCTCAAGGAGCAGGTTGGCAACGACCGCGTGATTCTCGGATTGTCTGGTGGCGTAGACTCATCAGTGTGCGCCACACTTCTCCACCGTGCCATAGGCAAAAACCTCACGTGCATCTTCGTGGATCATGGCATGCTTCGCAAGAATGAGTTCAAGAAAGTGATGGACGCTTACAACGGTCTGGGGCTTAACGTCATTGGCGTGGACGCGAGCGAGAAGTTCTTCAAGGACCTGGAAGGCGTGACCGACCCAGAGAAGAAACGCAAGATCATCGGGCGCGACTTCGTGGAGGTGTTCAACGCCGAGGCAAAGAAAATTACCGATGCCAAATGGTTAGCACAAGGCACCATCTACCCCGACCGCATCGAGAGCCTCAGCATCACAGGCATGACCATCAAGAGCCATCACAACGTCGGCGGCCTGCCAAAGGATATGAAATTGCAGCTCTGCGAGCCGCTGAAATGGCTCTTCAAGGATGAGGTTCGCCGCGTAGGCTACGAGTTGAACATGCCAGAGCGCCTCATCAAGCGCCACCCATTCCCAGGCCCAGGCCTTGCTGTACGAATATTGGGCGACATAACAAGGGAGAAAGTCCGCATTCTTCAGGATGCCGATGACATCTACATCGAGAAGATGCACGACTACACCATGCCCGACGGCACGTCTCTCTATGACCACATCTGGCAAGCAGGTACAGTGTTGTTGTCAACCATACGCTCGGTGGGAGTGATGGGAGACGAGCGCACATACGAGCATCCCGTGGCACTTAGAGCCGTGACATCGATGGATGCCATGACAGCCGACTGGGCTCACCTGCCATACGACTTCATGGCAGACGTCTCAAACGAGATAATACGCAAAGTGAAAGGTGTCAATAGAGTATGCTATGACATATCCTCAAAACCGCCATCAACCATCGAGTGGGAATAATCGTGGCACAGACATGACAAAGGCACAGATTACACAGTCTTTGCATTTGCCCAACCAATAAAAGGAGCCTTGTTGACATTTTCAATTCCATGTCGACAAGGCTCTTTCCATATTTGGCTATCAAGACTTCCACAAGTAAGATTCACTCCCAAAAACACAAAAGCACTTACGGAAACCGCAAGTGCCTCTATGTAGCGGGGGTGGGACCCGAACCCACGACCTCCGGATTATGAATCCGACGCTCTAACCAGCTGAGCTATCCCGCCGTGCTATTTCTTTTTAGCGGTTGCAAAGGTACTGCTTTTTTCTCGTCCCACCAAGAAAAAGTAATGTTTTTTTTTCAAATATCCGCATTTTATGGTTGTTTACCCCTTATGCTTACGCTTAATCACTCCCATTCTTTGGATTATGCAGTGCTGCATAAGACCCCGTGACATCAGATAGACGATAAAGGCAAGCCAAAGCAGATGGTTTACAATGACTGGGTGGCTTGCAGGCAACTTGCATATATAAGTAACGCCAATTATGAGGAAAAAAGCCACTGAAGACACAAAACTCGACAGCAGCATGCCACGAGTGGCCGTCAGGCCGATGAAAACGCCATCGTAGACAAAGGCGGAAAAGCCAGCGATGGGCAGAAGCCATACCCACATCTCATAGTCGACAACCGCAGTCCTCACTTCGATGTCGTCTGTAAGCAAACCTACAAGCATGCCGCCCACAAAAACATAGGCCATGGTGAAGATGAGCGACAGGGACAGCCCCCAACGCAAGAGAAGCCTCTTGACGACCTCGCTCAGTCCCAAGGTGTCGTGAGCACCGAAAAACTTGCCACTGAGAGCCTCGCCAGCAAAGGCAAAACCGTCCATGACATAAGAGAACAAGGTGAAAAACGTCATGAGCAAGGTGTTCACCGCAAGCATCAAGTCGCCCTGGCGCGCCCCCATGGACGTGAAGGCAAAGTTGACTGCCACAAGGCATACCGTGCGGAGGAAGATGTCGCGGTCGGTATGGAAAAACACGCGCCACGAATAATTGCCTGCCAATGAGCCTGACGACTCGTCACGCACGGTTCCCAATGCGCGCAACTTACCACGCAAGAGCACAAGGGAAATCAGCACCCCACTCCACTGAGCGACAAGCGTGCCGAGAGCGATGCCCTCGATTCTCATGCCAAAGGCGAAGACGAATAGCAGCGAGGCGAGAATGTTGACAATGTTTTGGAAAATCGCGACAAACATCGGCACGCGAGTGTCTTGCATGCCAATGTACCAGCCGTTAAGACTATAAAGTGACAACATGGCTGGCGCACCCCAAATGACGATATTGAAATAAGTAGTGGCAAGCGACCACACGTCGGGCGAAGGGTCAATCATGGCAAGCGATACCTCGCGAAGAGGCCATTGCAAGAGCAAGAAGGCCGCGGCTATGACAAGCGACAGCGCCAACGACCGACGCAAGAGCAACCTGACTCCACGTGTGTCGCCCGCGCCAAAGGCTTGTCCGGTCATGCCACTCGTGCCCATACGGAGAAACCCCATGAGCCAATAGATGACGTTGAAAATCATCGAACCAACGGAAATTGCGGCAATGTAGCGCGCAGGGCCTATATGCCCGGCAACGGCAAGGTCTACCAAGCCCAGCAAGGGCACTGTGACGTTGCTCACTATAGACGGCAGTGCAAGGCGGAGAATGTCTTTATCGATAGGCTTCATTATCTGTAAAAAAGTTCATTTAGCAAGACAAAGGTAAGCAAAGAATTTGTAATTTTGCAGTAAAATATCATAATATAATGCGCCTTAGGTTATCTAAACTCAGAATTGTGGTCATTGCCGTTCTTCTGCTTCTCGTGGGGTTGACTTGGCTCGTATTGCGCGCCTTCCCTGTCTCCGAAGTAGAACTCCGCAGGTCGGCATGCCTTGTTGACGGTCGCGTCGGCGTGTGCCTTGTCTGTGGGAAAGACACCGTTGAACTCATGGCCGACTCCGTGCACCAAGAGGGAGTATGGATCAACCGGCACTGGTGGTGGCCGAGCTGCGACGGCAGAGTGCTAACCGTTGGGCCAACATCGAAAGTGATGTCAATCGACTTATCCACCATTTGCGACTCACTGTCAGACCTGCTCCATCGCAAGGAGACCGAACGCAAGGAACTGGCATACTACCTGCGCTCCCATGGTGTCATCGATGAAGGCTACACCCAAATAGCAGCTTACGCAACAATGCAAAACAGCAAGACCGACTCCTTGAAACGTCAGCTCACGGTACTTCAGAAAATACGCGCCACGGATAGCGCTGATAAGAAATCGGGAAAAGCCAAGAAAGCCCAGCTAACGCTGAGAGGCAGCTACAGGGTGAGTTGGTATGATGGCAACAACAAGCCGCACAGCGTGACTTGCGAGACTGTGACCAGCGAGCTAACAGGCAAGGCCGCTCCACTCATTCTACACACCCAAAGGTCGTTCAAACCATGGGGAGTGTATGCCGTGCGCAACGTGCCTTGGGGAGCGACCCAACATCGCAAGATAGTGACGGTGAGGATAATCCGCACCAAGCAAAAAGCTCCCTACCACTCTATCATCGTAACGGGCAACTATTGGCAAGGCCACGACCATGACATACCAAGTCTGTTCGCCAAGGAGGGCGCACCAGTGTTCACCCAGCACGGGCGCTTCATAGGAATAATCCACGGAAAGGAGGTGATGCAATGACTACGTTATGCTTGCGACATTGGGAAATGGGCATAAGGCATATATTGTTAAGTGCTTTGGCAATATTTTCCCTTGCCTCTTGCACTATAAACACGAATGAGATAAAGACCATTGAAAATGGCAGCACCGTTTACCGCGGGCAGACCCACAACGGCAAGCGCGAGGGGCTTGGCGTGCTATACCAAGGCGACAGCGTGCTTTACAGCGGCATGTGGCACGATGGCATGAGACAAGGGCGTGGTACGGTGAGAGACCACAACGGCATACTCATTGACGGCATCTGGGATCACGACACTCTCGTCACGGCAACTCGCCAAGATTCCACTGGCACCTATGACGGTGAGATGGACGACAAGTTTCGCGCCAATGGTTATGGCAAGTTCATCGACAGCCTGAACACATATTATGAAGGGCAATGGAAAGACGGCAAGCGCACGGGATTCGGATTCTCGTCGCAACACAGATATTTCCGTGTCGGGGAATGGGCACACGACGTGTACAAGGGCGAACGCCTACATTACACCTCGGAGCGCGTCTATGGCATAGACCTGTCGAAATACCAGCACATACACGGCAAAAAGCTCCACACCATAGACTGGGACAGGCTACGCATCACGCACCTCGGGTCGCTGTCGAAAAAAAACGTAAGTGGAGAGATAGACTTCAAGGTCTCGTTCATCTTCATTAAGTCTACTGAGGGCGCGTCGATGATGAACCCTTACTACAACGCCGACTATGCAGCCGCACGCAAGCGCGGATACCCAGTAGGCACATACCATTATTTTACCCATCGCACCTCTGGCTCGCAACAAGCATGGTACTTTTTGTCGAACAGCCACTTCAAGAAAGGCGACTTGCCCCCCGTGCTCGACCTTGAGCCTCTGCCGTCGCAAGTGAAGAAGATGGGCGGCGCGTCAGGCATGTGGAGCCGAGTGAGAAATTGGCTGCAAATCGTAGAGAAGGAAACCGGGATGCGACCCATACTCTATATCAGCCAGACTTTCGCAAACCGCTGGCTTGACGCCGCGCCAGACATCAAGCGCGACTATCCAGTGTGGATAGCCAGGTATGGTGACTACAAGCCCGACGTAAAGTTGTGGATTTGGCAACTCGCCCCCGACGGCAAGGTGAGGGGTATTGCCGGACACACCGACATAAACGTGTTTAATGGCTACCGCAATGAGTTTAAACACTGGTTGTCAACGGTATCCAAGAAATAACGACAAGGGATTGACACTGCTTTCTGAAGCGATTTGCCTTCTCCGTGAGAAGCAATCTCGACTACACTGAGAAACCAACGCGATTTCACAGGTGAGCCAAGACTGGAAATCTTGATCCTTTATTTCCGCCTCAACAGCACGTATACGATGACTGGGGCGCCTATCAAGGATGTCACGGCATTTAGCGGAAGAACGGTACCGTTGGACGGTATGGTCGTGATTATATTGCAAAGTAAGGCTATGGCACTACCTATTATGATAGTCGTTGGGAGGAGAACTCTGTGATCGGTAGTGCCAACGAAAAGCCGGGCGACATGAGGCACGGCAAGGGCGATAAACGCTATAGGGCCACAGAAAGCTGTGACCAAGGCGGTTAGAATGCCTGTCAACAACAGCAGAATGTTGCGCGTCTTTCTTACATTCACGCCCATGCTCTCGGCATATCGTGGGCCAAGTAGCAAGGCATTGAGAGGCTTGACAAGAAGGAGCGTTGAAAGCGTGGCTACAATCGTCAATGGCGCGAAGAGCCACATGTCTTCCATGCCCACGCCCGTGAAATCGCCCATGCCCCATACCACGAAGTTGTGCACGCTTTCGTCTGTGGCCATGGAATTGAGCAGGGTGATGACGCTCGAGCAAACGTAGCCCACCATCATGCCAACGATGATGAGCGTCACCGAGCTGCGTACCCTCTTGCTCAGGAACCATATCATGGCCGTGACAGCCATAGCGCCGAAGAAAGCCGCAGCCACCGATGACAGGAAACCAGCTATGCCAGAGAGCACAACCCCTGGCGCAAGCGTGAGCAGAGCCACAGCAAGCGAGGCACCACTCGTCACGCCAAAGATATCGGGAGCCGCCAACGGATTGCGGAAGGCCGTCTGCAACAACAATCCACTCACCGCAAGCGCGCCTCCTGACAAAAACGCCGTGACGGCTTGTGGCAAGCGAGAAAAAATGACGATATATCTCGCCGTATCGGTTCCTTTGCCAAGCAAGGCTCTTACGACATCATTTATAGGAATGTCAACACTTCCATGAAACAACGAGACAAGGAACAGGAGCAAGCAAATAGCGACAAGCAAAAAGCATTTTGCCATTCCGGATGCGGACGGCCACAAGGGTCGCTCCTGCCTTGACGTAAACTTACACATAAGGATACTCCCCTCTTAACGTATAGTCAACCTAACTTCTGATAGTATCTCAACTTGCCGAGCTTGGCATCAGGATGCAATAGGATAATCATCTCCCTAAGCAAATAATCGGGTCGCCAACTTGTCTCCTCAAAATAAGGCTTAACGCTGCAATTGCATTCATAGATTTGTCCATCACGAAAAGCCTTCAACGCCTTGTAGCCATCAAACTCTCTCAACAAGTCGGCCTTAGTCATTGGCCGAGTGCCGTTAAACTTGAACGCCCAAATATCGCTTTCTCCAGCCTTGGCCAGTATGGTCTCAAAATTTAGAGCAAGGCTCCCACTGTGATTGTCGTTGGCGAAGGCGTAGCCTCCGTTAGCGTCACGAATAGTCACGCCGATGGTGCTCTTGCCTCCTGGGGTATACCAAATGGCACCAGTCTTGCGCTCAGTAAGAATGCTCCTGCCCTTGGGTAGCTTGGCAGCATACGCTTTCAAGCTCTGGTATGTGGAGTCAACCACATGGAACAAGGAGTCGGCCTTACGCTCGCAGCCGAACAACCGTCCATAATAACGCATCCATTCAGCTCGCCCGAGCGATGATGTTTCCATATAGTCGGCCGCGTAAATAATGGGAATGCCGAGCCGCTCTATCTTTTGCATGGACTGGCCTTCGTATGGACTTAGGACAATGGCATCGGGCTTAAGGGCTATTATGCGCTCCATGTCGGGGCTCATAGAGTTTCCACAATCCTCTATCTTGCCCTTCGCGCCTTTGGCGAGCGCGAGCCGCCGCTGGATGTCTTTTATCAGGATATACTTAGCATCGCAAACACCGACAATTCTGTCGGCCACGCCAAGATATTCCAGCAACTGGCAATGTACGGTGGTGAACACCACCACGCGCTTTAAAGGCTTTGTGGCCTTCAGCGTCTGCAAACTCTTGCCTTGCCGCCATGGGTCAGACACGCTAACAGTGCCATCACTTAGGTTTACGGTCAACAACTGAGCATAGCTGAATTGGGAATGATTGCCATCATTGTTAACGGCTGTCCGCCCTCCGCACGCAAACAGCAAAAGCGGAAGAGCGAACAGCCAAAGACATTTTCTTGTTATTGCCACAACAAGCTGGTATTAAAAAAGATGCAAGAAGCTGAAACTCCACACTCAAACTGGGCTACAGGATTGCCATCCTCCGTGAATTCACGCACATAGCCATTCGATGTATAGCTTGGATAACCGCCCGACATAGAGTAAGAGGCAACGAATATATGCTTCGAGATAGGATCCACGTTCATGGCACATGGTGAATCAACGCTAATGCCTGAGATTGGTGTCAATTGGCCACCCACATATTTATTATAAGAGACCTCACCTGCACCATAAGGAGCGTTGACGGTATAGAAAGCGTTGTTGACAAGGGCTGCCATCGTAGCAGGAGCCACTGTCTCCGACGTGTACTCCGAATTGCTTGTGACGACTTTCTTCAGGCCATTGCCCGATTGAGCGTAAGGAGCCGCTGACTCATAATGACCAAGGTCCACCACATAATATTGACCTTGCGAGATGAACACTTGCGTGGGATTCTCAATGCCTTTCACGGCCTTTGTGGTAACACCAGAGTTGGTGGAGTTGGCAATGCTTGAAAGGTCAATCCAAGAAAGTGTTCCGTTGCCGGCGGCATAATTGCTGTTGGCCACAAACAGGACACCTCCATTAGCTGTTGAGCCAGTGATGCCCTCTGGGTAAGAGCCAACCATCCAGCTGCGAGTCATCTTAAAGGCTGTCGTGTCAATCTCAGCCACGGAACCGTTCTCGCCACCGTAGGTGGTGTAGTAAACATGGCCGTTCATCGCGAAAAGCTGACGAGGCTTCAAGCCTTGCGTAGAGCCAAGTTGGTCTGTGGTCTTGATTTGCCGAATCTCTTTCAGCGTGTTCTTGTCGAGCACCTCAATCACGTTTTCCTCTGTCACGGTGAGGTAGACCTTGCTGCCATATGTAATGCCAGCATTGGGGTTGGCTCCAAGGCTCTTGCCGTTCACCCCCTGAAAAGCCTTCAGTGTCTCCTTCTTACTGGCGTAATCATAATAGGTGAGGTCACCATCGATGCCACTATAATTGGAGCCACTGCCCACGACGAATAAGCCATCGCTGGTTGATACCACGTCCGTTGGAGTCCATACATGATCTGGCTCATCCTTACAGGCTGTCAACGAAAGCGCCACGATACCGACAAGGCTCAACTTGATAATGTTTTTTCTCATGATTTTATTGATTAAATTAATAATTTGCGTCGTATATATAACAACCTATTACATCCTACATCTCACATTTCACGCTCGCCATCCAGCACCTCCCCGGCATTGGGTAATGGCTCACGATGCTGTATTGCTTGTCGAAAATATTTTTTATGTCAAGACGAGACATCCATCTACAACCAAGCAACCTAAAACTCCTCCACAATGTCACCGCCGTGTCCCAATAGCCAGCCACAAGCGTGCCATCATAGTGGGAGTTGTTTGGCCAACGACTGCTTACGCCTGAACCGTGCAAGCTCAAATTGACCCATGGATTTTCCCATCCGACGCTCACTGATCCGCTGTGCTGAGGTATATAAGCTATCTGGTAGCCATAAGAGCTCGATGACTTGTCGGATCGGTCCGTGACTCGTTGAAAACTATACGTGCCTTGAAATGTCAACGATTGTCTTCTGCCAATAAAGGCAGAGCCGTTGGCAGTCAATTCCGCCCCAATGGAACGCACTCGACCCACATTGACGCATGTCCACACAAACATATTGTATGGCACCGCCACGATCATGTCTTTGATCCTATTATAATATGTGTCAATAAGCAACTGCACACTCATGACCGACGTTTGCCCGCCAAGTGTCAGCCCAAGGTTTATCTGGCCTGTTGACTCAGGGTCAAGCGTCGGGCTTCCATAATGATAATAATAGCTTTCGTTGAAGTTGGGAGCACGAAAGATATTCTTGTATGATGCCCTGACATAAATGTCTTTCCCTTCAAGAAGCCTATAACTCAACGAGATAGAAGGGGACAAACGATTCATGTCGCGCGCTTTTTCCCTTAACTGCGCGTTGTTGAATATCTCGGTGCCGAGCAAGCGGGCAAGCATTGTCAGTCTGTCGTTGGCAAATTTAGCCGTGGCACTCTGCCAAAGAGAATGGCGATAAGGTCTCGTGTCAGTGGAGAGACTGCTGTTGAGATTGTTGAAAGCATAGTCTGCCGAGACATCAAAAGTCCAATTGCGACTTGGCGCGTATAGCAGGTTTGCGGTGGCATAGCTCTCACGCTGCCAATAGCTCGCGTCGTTGACACCACCAGAATACACTTTGTCTCGATAGATGCTTGCCACCCAGTTGAATCGTCCTGAGACCTTCAGGCTCAAGTCGCCACGGTGATTAGTGACCGTTCCAATGGCTTGGGCGAAAAAGTTGCGATCGCGCAACGACTCACCACTGATATCCGTGTAATATTTCACGATACCAGGCAACAACCTGTCGTTGTCGTAATAATATGCTTTGAACAGCAATGAACTGTATTGCGATGGGATAAACCTAAAATTAACCTCACCATGTCCACTATTCATGCGTGAGTTTGTTCGCCGCTTGTGGATAACCTCCGTGACATTGCGAATAGTAAAAGGATAATTGTTTTCCGAATATGTGTATTCTGCCATCGTCGAGATGTCAATCTTGGACGATAAGCGTTTAGCATATCTCATGTAAGGACTCACGAATCCGAAACTTCCCCACTCCACTTGACTCACAAGATGCCCTTCGTAATCTGTTGGCACATTGAGTTGTGTCTTTATTGCCAACAATGCTGGATAAGCGCTCTGCCGAGCTGGTTGGAAAATGTCGGCACCGTCACCCACGGTCATGCCAACATAATCGACGCTATGCAAAGAATACCGGGAAAGGTCGGTCTCGCCCGTCTGACAATCTGAAAGCGCAAGCCCATCATATACCACACCTGTATATTTCGCACTGAACCCCCTCACGGAAACTGTCTTCATGCCACCGGCGCCACCATAATCTCGCACCGTGACACCAGGCATGCGCCCAAGCGCGTCCGTGATACCAGTGACCCCGAGCTTAAGCATATCGCTTGAAGAAAAGGCATGAAGAGGCACGGGACTCGTGAGATTACGACGCGCACGAGTCTCTACCACCTCCACTCCTGCAAGTTGATGGGGGCACAAACTATCTTGCTGTGCCCACAAAACAACTGAGCACAGTATCATTAATAAACAACAAATATACTTCCTCATTCTTCCTCGAGAACTTGAAAACGATAACGCTAATAGGCAGGTCTTCTGGCTCGTGACAGGAAACAAGCGTCTTCCCAAGGCTATCAGTTTTGGCAAAAGATATTTTTTGGCTTTGCCAAGAGCCTACGCTCTCAGTGACATAGTGCTTGTCCATAACGCCACACACAGCAGCGGGACTGTCCATGATTCTGACATGGTTCCCTTTTAATCGCCCGATTAAGGGCGAACCATAAAAGCTGGTGCAAAGTTAGGTACAATAAACTGCAAAACCAAGATTTTATTCGTAATTTTGCACGACAAACAACAGATAACATGATGACAATTCAATATATCATAACAGCCATTGTCTTG
>DJQL01000135.1:600-1168 GCA_002437565.1 Prevotella sp. UBA6387 | reverse complement strand
AAAAAATCCGCGCATGGCACGAAAACCATGTGCGGATTTTTTAATATGTCATCTATTGGATTTCAGATTACATCATGCCTGGCTGTGGAGCTGCCATAGGAGCTTTCTCTTCTGGCTTGTCCACGATGAGGCATTCTGTGGTGAGGAACATGCCTGCTATTGAAGCGGCGTTCTCAAGAGCGACACGCTCCACCTTGGCCGGGTCTATGACACCTGCCTTGCGCAAGTCCTCATACTTGTCGTCGCGAGCGTTGTAACCATAGTCACCTTCGCCCTGGCGCACCTTGTCAACGACCACGGCACCCTCGCCACCAGCGTTGGTGACAATCTGGCGCAGAGGCTCCTCGATGGCGCGGCAAACGATGTTAATACCAGTCTGCTCATCGGCATTGTCACCCTTCAAGCCTTCAAGAGCCTTCTGGGCACGGATGTAGGTTGTGCCACCACCAACGACGACACCTTCCTCCGTAGCGGCACGTGTGGCGCAAAGAGCGTCGTCCACACGGTCTTTCTTTTCCTTCATCTCTACCTCAGAGTTGGCACCCACGTAGAGCACTGCCACGCCACC
>DJQL01000135.1:366-548 GCA_002437565.1 Prevotella sp. UBA6387 | reverse complement strand
TGCAGCTTCTCCTTGTCGTAGCTGCTCTTGGTTGTGGCAATCTCATTCTTAATCTGGTTGACACGCTCCTTGATATTCTCCTTGGCACCTGCGCCACCAACGATAGTCGTGTTGTCCTTGGTCACAGTCACCTTCTTGGCAGAGCCAAGCATCTCAAGTGTAGCCTGCTCAAGCTTCAAGCC
>DJQL01000135.1:0-191 GCA_002437565.1 Prevotella sp. UBA6387 | reverse complement strand
GCAGCTGGCTGCAGGATAGGCAAGAACTCCTTGAGGTTGCTAATCTTCTTATCGTAAATCAAGATGTAAGGATCATCCATCTGGCACTCCATCTTGTCTGTGTCGGTGACAAAATAGCTTGACAGGTAACCACGGTCAAACTGCATACCCTCTGTCACTCCGATTGTGGTGTCACGAGTCTTGCTGTCCTC
>DJQL01000008.1 GCA_002437565.1 Prevotella sp. UBA6387 | reverse complement strand
CGCACGGGGTTGTCGCCACCCATGTCCAATGCGCCGATATGCACCACCGAAGACTCACGGCGGTGATAATTGAACAAGTCCATTCAGCACTTGAATTTATAGTCCTTTATGGAAGCCAAGTCCGCATTGGCCTTCTCTATCTTCTTGCCGAGGCCAGCTTTCCAGGCGTCCACCTTCTTGGCTATGGCCTCATCGCCCAATGCCATCATCTCAGCGGCGAGGATAGCCGCGTTCTGCGCACCGTTCACTCCTACCGTGGCCACGGGAATCCCAGGAGGCATCTGGATGATGGAGAGCATGGCATCCAAGCCATCGAGCATGCCCTTGATTGGCACGCCAATGACAGGCAACGGAGTGGATGCCGCTATCACGCCAGGCAAGGCAGCGGCCATGCCAGCGCCAGCGATGATGACCTTCACGCCGCGCGCCTTGGCTCCCTTGGCAAACTGCTCCACGGCATCCGGAGTGCGGTGGGCGGAAAGGGCGTTCATCTCAAAGGGAATCTCATGTTCCTCAAGCCATTTGCAAGCTTTCTCCATCACTGGAAGGTCGCTTGTGGAACCCATGATAATACTAACTAACGGCTTCATACTATAAGTATATATGTGTTATATCGATTATTTCTTGTCGTCCTTGATTGTCAAATTATCGCCCAAAAGCCTATCACCGTTCCCGACAGGAATCCGGTGATGACTTGCGACAGGGAGTGTTGTCTCAATATCATGCGACTCGTGCCCACGGCCCCGGCAATGACGAGGATTACGCAGAACCACCATAGCGGATTGAAGGCAAAGAGTATGGAGAACGCCACCAAGGCCCCCTCGAAACCTCCTATCGCCGCCGTATGGGTGGAAATCTTCCACCACACGTTCACCACGGCGCACGCCACCTGTATGAGCAATGCCGCCACGAGGATGTTGGCCATGAACTGCGGCACGTGGAAATAGCTCATCACGAAATAGCAAAGCGTGTAGCACAAAATGGCGATGATATAAGGCACCATGCGACTCTCGCGCTTGCCCAGTTGCCAGCGCGACCATCCTTGATAGTTGCGGTAGGCGTGGATCAAGAGCGTGGGCAGGAGGATGGTGAAGAGATACACCGTCAGCATCACCAGGGTCTTATAGAAAAGTGGCATGAGGCTCATGTAGCTGAAGATGAACAACGCCAACAGCCCTGCCAGTGGCAGGTAAAATGGGGTGAACACCATGCTCACGGTCCTTGCCGCTATTATAATGTCTTTTTCTCGCATATCATCATTTACTGATTAACATCTTCGCAGCCTTGCCACTGGCAATCCCAGCTGTTCACGATATTTCGCCACCGTGCGCCTTGCCAACGGATAACCCATTTTTTTCATCTCCTTGGCAAGCACGTCGTCGCTGAGTGGTTTGCTCTTGTCCTCGTGGGCGATAAGGTCTTTCAGCGCTAACTTCAACTTACGCGTCGACATCTCCTCCCCGTCCTTGGTCACGTATCCATCGGTGAAGAAGAAACGCAGAGGGAACGTTCCCCATCTGGTCTGGGCGTATTTCATGTTGCTCACGCGCGATATGGTGGAACTGTCAAGTCCCGTCTTCTCCTCTATGTCCTTCAGCTTCATTGGCTTGAGGTCTGCCTCGTCGCCATTCAGGAAGAATTTCTTTTGCCAGTTTATTATGGCCTTCATAGTGACATTCAGAGTGTGTCTTCTCTGCTTCACCGCCTCTATGTAGCCTTGCGCCTTGTCCACCTTTTCCTTGGCGTAGAGCAAGGCCTCTTTCTCCTGACGGTTCATGTTTTGCTTGTTGGTGCGGTACGTGTCTACCATTTCCGTGAAAGATGGCGATACCTTCAGGTCGGGTATGCGCCCGTCGTTGATGGTGAAGGTCACATGGCCGTCGTCATCGGTATCCACGATGAAGTCGGGGGTTATCTGCTGGAGGCTCCTGCCTTCGGTCTCGCCAAGAGCCGCGCCTGGCTTGGGGTTGAGCTTCCTTATCTCGTCATGCACGATGGAGGCCTGGTCATTGGTGAGCCCCATCGATTGGGCTATCTTGTCCCAATGCTTCTTTATGAAGTCATCAAAATGATGCGCTATGACCTCTTTCATCATGTCCTTGAGCTTGCCTTCGGGCCTTCGGGCTATCTGCAGGGCCAAACACTCTTGCAGTGAGCGCGCCCCTATGCCAGCTGGTTCAAACGACTGCAATATCCTCAACACCCTCGCTATTTCCTCCACAGGCACGTCTATGCCTTGGTATATGGCCAGCTCGTCGTCAATGTCGTCAAGGCTTTTCCTCAACAACCCGTCGCCATCGAGCGACCCTATGAGATACTCCATTATCTGCCTCTGTCGCTCAGTGAGCTCGGTTTCCCCCATTTGCTCCTTCAGCTTGTCGTAAAATGACGTGGTGTCTCCCCATACGGTCTCCTCATAGTCGGCATCCGGATTGGCTTGCGAGCCTCCCTGGGTCGGCTCCGGCATCTCGTCGTCGCTGCCCAGGTTCTCCAGCGCATTGTCGAGGGCTTCCTCGCGCTCCTCGCGCTCGGTCTTGTCCTCATAAGTGTCGTCGCCGTCGGTATCGCTCGTGTCCTCACCGCCAGCGTTGTCCATCTCCGCCGCGTCGTCGTCACGCTTCTCCTCCAAGGCGGGATTGTCGTCAAGCTCTGCGCTGATGCTCTGCTCCAGTTCGGCGAGCGGCATCTCCAAGAGCTTCACCTGCAACAGTTGCTGCTGCGAGAGCCGTTGCTGTTGAACCTGTTGCTGGGTCTGGGTTTGTATGAGTTTCTGTGCCATTTATTTAAAATAGTCTGTCAGTTGGGCGGCTTGCGTGGACAGCATCTCCGGGTCTTCGTTGCCAAATCGTTTCCAGATGTCGGCGCACGAGGCAAGCAAGGGCGAGTCGGTGGATGCGTATTGGCTGATATAAGGGTCGCAAACAAGGAACACGTCCATCACTTCCACCACTTGCCGTGGGGTCTCGCGTATGAGCTTGGCGAGGTCTTTCACCTCCGGGGTGTCCTCCGCCATCGTGATTGGCGTGAGGCGGAAATAGAGGTCAAGGATCATGATGAGCTTCACGGGGGTCAGCGTGCCGATGCCAATTGGCATGAAATCGCGCTCCCACGAACCACCCACATCCACGCCCGCGTAGAAAGCCCGCGCGTTGCCAAAGCCGCTCATCTGCCGAAGCAGCGAGATGACACGACGCAACTTGCCTGGGTTACCGGCATATTCGTCCCACAGCCGTTGAAGGCGTGGCGTGTCTATCTGGCGCAGCCTGAACAGCCGGCGGTGAATTTGAGCCGGATGGACGTGAAGCTCCAGCGCCACGTCCACGAGCGCTCGACTGTAGAGGCGTTTCACGCCTTGGGGTTGCCTGAGATAAAGCTGTATCAGCAACAGCCAATAATCATCGTGCCATTCTTCCCTTCGTGCCATAAGCAAACCTTGTCTTGATTATGCCACAAAATTACAAAATTATCCGCAATATAATCTTCAATCCTTTCAAAAAAGATAACTACCTCATATCCTGCTGAAGTAGGTTATCACTTCCTCCCAAGTCTTGAACTCGTCGCTGCCAAGCTGTATAGCCGTGGCAAGGAGGTTGTCTGCCGGGCGCATGTCTATGAAGAAATCGCCATAGAGCAGCTGCTTCTGGTTGGCGTAAATCACGTGGTCGTGAGCCGGGGTGGAGAGGTATTTCTCTATCCACGAGGCGTTGGCGGCGAAACTGTCGTGCTCATTGGTTGGCGAAGGTTCCACGATGTATACTTGGTATTTTTCTATCAGCTTGCGGAAAGCTTTCTGCAAGCTCGCGCGTGGCTTGCCATAGCCGTCGGCAAGGCAACTGCTGTCGATATACACTATCTGTCGCTCGCGACCTTCCTGGCGGTCGTCTATCCAGCGAATCACGGGCACCACTCCACCTATGAAGCTTTTGTCGTCCATGCGGTGGGCACCATGGAAATGGGCGGCCTGGGCGTAATGGGAGCGGAAGAGGCCCCAGGTGTTCACGAGGTCGTCTTCGTCGCCAAACAGTCCCCACACTCTGCTCTGCTCCTTGCGCTTCTCTTCTTCCGTCATCGCGTCAAGGGCGGTGAAGCACTTGTCGGTCACGTCCTTGTATTCCTTCTCCAAGGCTTTCGTAACCATGAACTCCGTCTCGCCGTCTTGCCTCGGGTTCTGCCATGCCTTCTTGCCGGTCATGCCATGCTCTTTCATGGTCTTGGCCATCTCGAAGGCGGGGTTCACGCAGATGCGGTCGAAGCCGTAGAGCATCTCGGTGTACATGCCGCCCATCGACGTGCCGATTATGAGGTCGGGCTTCTCCTCAGCGGCCTTTTCCCTCAACAGCGCCAAGCCTTCTTCCGGATGGAGGGGAATGTCGAAAGCCACCACCTCCGCATTGGGGAAAGTCTGGCGGATGAGCTTCACCGTGCCCGAGGCGGCCGAAGAACTGAAGCCATGGTTGTACATTATCTTCTTGCCCTGCATCAGGTCGGGGTATTGTGTGACAAACAGGTTTTCTTTATCCATGATACATTAAATTTTTACCACTGCAAAATTAATGCTTTTCCCAAACTTAGTGCCACTGTTTTTCCAAGTTTGACGTTTTCTGCGCCACATTTGTCACGCAACACTTAATATCACTTAAAAAATCAAGCTATTGAAAACCGCTATGGCTTTTTTTTCATATCTTTGTCAGAGAAACTAAAGTATACAAAACCATAATTTTTATGAAACAACGCAAAGGTAATATTTTGTTCCTCATTGCCACCGCGGCCATGCTGTCCGTGCCTTGCAGTGGGGGCGCGGCGCCCGTAAAGGCCAAGGTTGAGCCAATGCCAACATGGACCGAGTGGCACGACTTGCAAGTGAACGAGGTGAATCGCTACCGCCTGCACTCCAATTTCTTCGCCTATGCCAACGAGGAAGAGGCAAAGGGCGGCGACATCGAGAAATCATCCAGATACTTCTCGCTCGAAGGCGCGTGGAAGTTCAACTGGGTGAGGAACGCCAACGAGCGCCCACAAGACTTCTACAAGGTTGACCTCGACGACTCGTCGTGGAAGACGATGAACGTGCCTGGCAACTGGGAGCTAAACGGCTATGGCGACCCCACATACGTCAACGTGGGCTTTGCCTGGAGATACCAGTACAAGGGTGGCGTAAACGGTGGATGGAAGCCGGAGTACGCCCCCGAGAACGCCACGAAGACGAGCGTGCCGGTGAAAGACAACCACGTGGGCTCATACCGCCGCGTCATCGACTTGCCGGCATCATGGGACGGCAAGCAGGTCATAGCCCACTTCGGGAGCGTGACCTCCAACATGTACCTGTTCGTCAACGGCAAGTATGTGGGCTATACCGAGGACTCAAAGGTCGCAGCAGAGTTCGACATCACCAAATATCTCCATCCCGGCAAGAACCTCATCGCCTTCCAGACGTTCCGCTGGTGCGACGGCTCCATGAGCGAGGACCAAGACTTCTGGCGCCTCTCGGGAGTGGCACGCCAATGCTATCTCTACGCCAAGGACACGCAGGTGCAGATGGAGAACATCCGCGTCACGCCCGACCTTGAAAACGACTACAAGGACGGTGAGCTGCTCGTCGACGCGTGGGTCAAGGGGCATCCCGTCGTAGAGTTCCGCCTGCTCAACGCCAACGGCAATGTCGTGTCAAAGCAGACTGCCGACTTCCGCGGACGCGAGGAAGCCACCGTGCGATTCATGGTGCGCAACGTGAAGAAGTGGACGGCGGAGACGCCTTATCTCTTCACGCTTGAGGCGGTGGTGAAAGACCGCAAGGGCAACGTGGTGGAGGTGATTCCGCAAAAGGTGGGATTCCGCAAGGTGGAGATCAAGAACGCCCAGTTGCTCGTCAACGGCCAGCCGGTGCTCATCAAGGGTGCTGACCGCCACGAGATGGATCCCGACGGAGGCTACGTGGTCACGGTGGAGCGCATGATCCAAGACATCAAGATCATGAAGCGCCTCAACATCAACGCCGTGCGCACGTGCCACTATCCCGACGACCCACGGTGGTATGACCTCTGCGACCAATATGGCCTCTATGTCACCGCCGAGGCCAACCAGGAGAGCCATGCCTTCCAATATAGCAATGACCAATCGACGCCAGTGGCGCAGCCTGAGTTCGCGAAACAAATCTTGGAGCGCAACCAGCACAACGTGGAGATGCAGTTCAACCATCCTTCCGTCATCGTGTGGAGCCTTGGCAACGAGACCGACAACAGCAACAACTTCCTCGCAGCATACAACTGGATAAAGAAGCTCGACACATCACGTCCTGTGCAATATGAGCGCGGGCTGTGGGGAGGTCCTTACGATTCTGACATCTTCTGCCCGATGTATTACACCGTGCAGGATTGCGAGAAATACAGCAAGGACCCGACAAAGACCATGCCGCTCATCCAGTGTGAGTACAACCACACCATGGGCAACTCTGGCGGCAACCTCGCCGAGTATTGGGAGCTCGTTCGCAAGTATCCTAAGTTCCAAGGTGGCTACGACTGGGACTTCGTTGACCAGGGACTGCACCGCAAGCCCGACTTCAAGGCATCGCGCACCGTGGCCGACTATGATGCCATAAGCGCGAAGTATGAGCCTGGGACTGGAGGCATGACACCTCTCTACACCTACGGTGGCGACTACAACAAGACCGATGCCTCTGACAACAACTTCAACTGCAACGGCATCATCGGCCCAGACCGCCAGCTAAACCCTCACGCCTACGAGGTGGCTTACCAATACCAGAGCATCTGGGTCAAGCCTGTTGACCTCGCGCAGGGCACGATAGCCGTGCACAACGAGAACTTCTTCCGCGACCTGAGCAACTACCGCATGGAATGGGCGCTCATGAAAGACGGCAAGAGCGTGCAAAGTGGCAGCGTGGACAACCTCAACTTGGAGCCACAGCAAACCGCAAACATCACCCTGCCGCTCAACATTCCAAGCGATGGTGAGGTGATGCTCAACGTCGACTTCAAGACCAAGAGCGCGGAACCGCTCATAGCCGAGGGACAGACCGTGGCCTACGAGCAAATAGCACTCAACGAAGCCACTCCAGTGAGCTACGTGGAGAACTCCACCACGGAGAAGGTGAAAATACAAAACAAGAAAAACGACCCGACAATCACCATTGCCTCAGCCAAGGCAACCGTAGCTTTCGACAAGACCACAGGACTACTCTGCCAATACTCTGTCGGCGGCAAGAGCATGCTTGGCGAGGGTGGCACGCTGAAGCCTAACTTCTGGCGCGCCGTGACCGACAACGACATGGGTGCCGGATTGCAAAACCGTCTCAAGGCTTGGCACAACCCGAAGATGACACTCACTGGCATCTCCGTGGAGAAAATCAAGGAAAGCAAGGGCACGGCAGCAACCGTCACCGCCAGCTACGACATGCCTGACGTGAAAGCCAAGTTGAGCCTCACTTACGAGGTATATGGTGACGGCACCATCGACGTGAAGCAGGCCATGACCAAGGCCACGCCAGACGCCAAGGCTCCTAACCTGCTGCGCTTCGGCATGGTGATGGACTTGCCTTACGACATGGATAAGAGCCAGTGGTATGGCCGCGG
>DJQL01000121.1 GCA_002437565.1 Prevotella sp. UBA6387 | reverse complement strand
AACCCGTATGCCGTGGCACGCTATTATGACGTGCCACTCTGGAGCAAGGAACACTTCGACGCCATGCGCCCAATAATGAAGATGCTTGCCGACGCGGGGCAGTATGCCATAACGACAAGCATAATGTACAAGCCTTGGAACGGACAGACCGAGGACCACTACGACTCGATGGTGACACGAATCAAGCATATCGACGGGTCGTGGAGCTACGACTATGCCGTGTTCGACAAGTATGTGGACTTCATGATGAACGACGTCGGCATAAACCGGCTCATATCATGCTACACGATGATTCCATGGAACCTGAGTTTCGATTACTACGACGAGGCTACAAGCCGCGTGCAGTTTATCAAGGCCAAACCGGGCGACGAGGCATACGCTGAATATTGGGGCAACTTCCTGAAAGACTTCTCGCGCCACCTGCGCCAGAAAGGGTGGTTCGACAAGACTTGCATTGCCATGGACGAGCGGCCTATGGACGCCATGCGGGCGGCGATAAAGGTGATTAAGGACGCCGACCCGGAGTTCAAGATTTCCCTTGCTGGAGTCTACCACGAGGAGATAGAGCGTGATCTCTACTACTATTGTCTCGCCTACGGCTACAAGTTTCCCAAGGACGTGCTGGCGCGCCGCCGCGCTGAGGGCAAGATAAGCACCTATTACACCTGCTGCACGGAGGGATTCCCCAACACCTTCACGTTCTCAGCTCCAGCCGAAGCCACGTGGATGGCCCTGCACGCTGTAGGGGGCGACTACGACGGCTACCTGCGCTGGTCGTACAACAGTTGGACTCGCGACCCGCTGCGCGACTCGCGCTTCCGCACGTGGGCCGCCGGCGACTGCTACTGCGTCTACCCTGGCCCACGGTCGAGCATACGCTTTGAAAGGCTGATAGAGGGCCTGCAAGACACGGAGAAGATAATTCAGCTGCGCCGTGAATACAAGCGCAAGGGACAGAAGGCGAAGCTTGAACGGCTGAACAGGCTCGTGGAACAGTTCACGCCCGAGAAGACACCAGCGAGCAAGGCGGCAAAGGCGGCCGGAATGGTAGAGGAACTTGAAAAGCTGCTGAACGAATAGGGGCTTTTAGCCTATTGTAATATATAAGGCAGCAGGTATTCGGATATGGCTTATCCGAATACCTGCTGCCATAATGTTTTGTTATGGGATACCTTTCTTTACCTTATATAATACAACAAAGTGATTTTGGTTCCAATGGAGGATGCAGGGCAGAGGTACATCGCTTAGAGCCGTAGTTGTAGCTCTTGCACAAGTCGTATGCAAGCCAAGGGTATTTGCAGCCTCATTGATGCTTAAAAGTGAAACGCCTTCTGTCGTGGCAAAACAAAGTTTCGACAGGGAACCCATGGGGTAATCCCTGCCGAAATATTTGCATGCCATTTGCAGACAGGCTATGCCGCATTGCATACTGTCATGCTGGTATATAACTTCCATCCTTTTCATATTGTCCGCATCGCAAGGTCAGATCCTTTCTTTCTGTTCCAAGCTCCGCCATATAAAATGTCAAACGCTTCACATCCTGCTCTTTTGCTCTTGTCCAGCCCCAGTTCCCTTATATTTGCCTTTCAATGCATTAAATCTGTAACGGATGGTCAGAGAAAAGTCACTTATGGAATAATCGTGATGAACGATTTCCCGCATTGCTCCAGAGTACATCCTGCTATGCGTGTTTCCCGTACCGAGCAAATCATTAGCATAGAAGAACACTATGAGTTTTCCTTTCAAAAACGATTTATATATTGACAAATTAGTGCAGAAATAGTTTCTATACATATACGACGTCTCATCATCGCCACTTGTCTGAGCCAATAGCATTAGAGAAACCGTACACAGCTTGGTGTCTATTGTATTGTCGAAGCGTATGGTCACTTTAGGATTGTCCAAACGATGGCCTCCGTATGTATCCATGTCAAAACATTGCTTGAAAAAATAGAAGCTGAAAGAAGGATGCCATATGCCAATTTTAGGACTTGCCGCAAGCGATGCCCCAATACGGTTATATGGTTTCCAGTTCACATTTTGTATTAACGCTATGTTAGGATTGTCATTGTATGATTGAGTCAGCATCACAATTGGACTGGATACATGTGTGTAAATTCCCTCCGCCATAAGCCATTTGTAAGATACCGTATAATTAATGTTACGGCTTATCTCCGAGACAAGGAAAGGGTTCCCTGATTCGTAAGTATAACGATTGTCATACCCTATGCCAGACCGCATGTCATAATAAGAAGGTCGCTTTATAGTGGCTCCATAACTCAATTGCATTTGAGTTTTCCCCACAGGAAGTGATAATGACAATGAAGGAAGGATATTCCCATACCTCTTACTTTGCTCTGGCATTCTTTTCCCCTCTTCATAATAATTAAAATCAGTATTCTCATACCTTATTCCCGCAAGGATGCTTAGATTTCCGAATTTCCGTGTATAATCACAAAACACGGAGGTCATGCCTTCCTTGATTCTGTTATCCTGCTTGTCTAATAAACCCACAGGCTGGACATCATACGAACTGTTGCGATTAGTATTGGAGTATTCACCTCCGAAAGAAAGTCGTCCTTTCCATAATGGCAAAGACAATGTCAGTTTGGAAGCGAAAAGTTCATTCTTCGTATTTGTTTTTGTATTTACGGCATTATCATGCCAATCGCCTCCATGTTCTTGGTACCTTTCAAGGGTATTTACCTTGGAGAAATCTTTATCCCAAAGCCAATCGGTGTTAAAGTTTATGTCCATGATGCCTATCTTTCCCATATAATAAACGTTGCCGCTCGCAAGGCTCGTGTTGCCAGGTTTTGTTATGTCGCTTACGGATTCTTCCGTGAGGGAGTTATCCTTATCTATGGTTGTAGCCATGTTAATAACGGCCTTATTGAGCATGCGGTTGAAGTTGAAACTCGCACCTACGAAACTATGACTGTCTATCTGATAGTTTGCTCCAAGTCCGCAATACAATTGCCTGTTTCTTATGCTACCCTCAATATCATTGCGTTGACTCCAAACATTGTCAACGTAGGTGTTTTGAACGAGCCCTTGCTTATTTGAATTTTCACCGTCCTTAATCTTCAGGACCGTAAATGTCTCAAGACCTTTCTTTTGATAGTTTATGTTCAGTTGCTCATACCCACCAAATCTTGAGTTCTCATCAATATTCCCAAATGTCTTCGTTTCAAATCCAAATCCATCCTTGGCTTTTCTTTTTGTATTGATACGTATAACCGCTTTTACGTTTGAAGCGTATTGAGCCCCTGGATTTTGTACTACCTCAACAGTGCTGATTTCATCAGGGTTCAAACGGTCTAATTCTGCGTTATCCCTTACTTGTTTGCCATTAATGTATATCACGGGCTCACCAACTCCAAATACATTGATTTTGCCGTTTTGCGAAGTGACATTTGGTATTCGGTCAAGTAGGTTGCTTATGTTTCCAGACTTTTCCAAGATGGAACCTGCAACAGTCGTAACAAACGCCCCATTCCTTAATCTGGTTTTGGGCAAAGAGGACTTCACTATGACATCTCCCAATGTCATGGATTCCTCTTTCAGAATAATAGCGCCAAGGTTTGAATCAGATATGTTTCTATAAACTGTTTTATATCCGATACATGTCACCTTGACAATACAGTTCTTTTTATCCAGCGTGTTAATTGAGAAGCGTCCTGTATCGTCACTAACGACTCCTTTTATAAATGCTGAATCATTAGCTTGCAGCAAGGCGACGTTAGCATATTGTATGGCCTTCCCCTGTTCATCAACAATCTTTCCAATTATGTCTTGTGCCAAACAAACAATACTGGAACTAATGTAAACAAAAAAAACGAATAAGACTCTCATATGTGATTTTCTATAAAATATACCCTGTTACGGTTGTAGGCAAACAGTGGCAACAAAAATGCTAACTTATCCTTCGTCGTATAATTTGCTGTAAATGTCATGTTCCTCAATTTCCTGAAATAAGTAATAAAACGAAACGCTCGTTAATATTGTAGTGATGGCCATGGGAAAAGCATTATACACAGCTGGCGCGTGACAGGAACGCCGTGAGGTCAGCCTTGATGCGCTTGTAGGGTTCGGAAGAGGTGAAAGCGGTGTTCTTCTTCAGCATGGGGATGACCGTCTCCACCGAATTGTTGTAGCATGACAGTTCGTTGCGCCTTTGCGTGCCGTGCACGCTTTGCCGTGCAATTTCCTCTTGCCGTTGCCTGACGAGCTTGTCGCACACGCGGGTAAGAATAGGCACCACAACCCTGTCGAAAAGGTGATGCCCCTGAATATAGAGATATGTGGTCTCCGGTGTCACGCCAAGCCTTCGGAGGTCGTCCTCAAGGCGGTGGTAGCTCTCCTTGGCATCTGGATTGGCTCTCCTGAATTGCTGGCACCGGCGAGCCACCTTGCCATGCAAAAGAGATATTACGCGCTGTGCGTCATTGATGTTGAAGTTGACGGTTTCTATGGTGTGCAGGAAGTCGCTCATGGTGAACTCGCCGTAATGGCTCGTGCGGTAATACCAAATGTTCCAAACGAACAGGGGATAGATGGCGCGTGAGAAATCCTCAAGATATTGTCGCAAGTCGAAGATTTTGTGGTCGTTGAGCGTCACGGCCACGCACACGTCGTGGAGCGAGGGGGCGTAGCACTGCAGGTTCTCTATGGCGTAGGCGTAGGTGTGGAAGATGAACGGACTTGACAGAATCTTCTTCGACGTTTCCGTTGCGCCTTGTATGAGGTAGTCGTAGTCGGCATCCACGCAAGCTATGAGCCATTGTCCCGTCTTGCCACTCAGCGCGCTCATCAGGGCAGCCTTCTTGCCGCGCTCAAGTGTGTTCTCGCGCGTGGGCAGCATTATCTCGAAATATATCTTGTCGGTCTCAAACTGGCTCAATATGCTTCTCCAGAAAAACACGTCGTCGTAGCTCTCCACGTAGGCCACGACTTTCCTTCTCTGCTGGCGAGAGTTGAGACAGTTGGCCGCCTGCAGATAGGAAGATGTGAGGTTGTCCTGAAGTCGTTTCATGGTGCTCAGATGGTTATGTCGCTCACCTCCGTCACCTTGTCCATCCATCCGTTCATGATTACGGCTGGCGAGTGGGTGGTGAGGATGATTTGCACGTTGGGGTTCAGGTCAATGATGAGGTCGATGAGCTTTTTCTGCCATTCTATGTGCAGGCTCACCTCCGGCTCGTCCATGAAGAGCACGTAGGGCTTTTGGTCTTCCACGAGCACGGTGAGCAGTATGGCGAGGATTTGCTTCTCGCCGCTCGACAGCTGGTAGGGCACGAGAGTTTCGCCCATCTGCGAGAAACTTATCTCGTTGTCGGTGCGCACTATTTTCTTGCCCGTGTCGGCGAAGAGCAAGTCTATTATGTCCTGGAACTTCTTCTTTGGCTCCGCCAACCTCTGCGCCTCTTCGCCAGCCGTGGCACCACCTCTCTGCAGCACCTCGATCATTCGGTTGCCGATGTTGACTTGATAGTCGAGATACTTGCGCTGGAGCTTGTAGAGCTGCCAGTCGAGCTCGGTGGCAAGCGAGATGTTCATTTGCGACACCACCTCGGCGTTGAGAAGAGGACGGTCAAACGACCTGATGATGTCGTAGCGTATCCATGTGGCATCGTTGGGGCTTACCTTCAAGTGAACGCCCTTGAGCAAGTGGGAATGAAACTCGCCACCAGCGGAGAGCCCTTTAACCACCTTGTTGATGATAGTCGACTTGCCCACGCCGTTGACACCGCTGAGGATGTTGACACGGCGGTCAAGGTTCCAAAGGATGTGCTTGCGGCCGCTCCAAAGAGCGTCTATCTCTATCTGGGTGATATAATCAGCATATTTCTGCATGGTGTCAGCATTAACGTTTTCTTAGTGTGAAAAGCTAAGTTTTATAGCGCAAAAATAATAAAAAAATAACGAAACTATTGTTTTTATGGCATTATATTTAGCTAACTTTGCAATGTTTTTTAGAATGATTAGTATTATGGGTAACAATAAGGTTCTTCGGGCTCACATTAGCTTGCTCTCGGCTGAGATATTTTGGGGACTGCTTGCTCCTGTCGGCAAGGCGGCCATGCTTCATGGTGTTGACAACATGTCGTTGGTGTCGTTTCGTGTCATAGGAGCAGCAATCTTGTTTTGGCTTTCGTCCCTGTTTGTCAAGGAGCGCATGCCTTGGCGGCATGTCTTGATGATGTCTGGTGCAGCGTTGCTTGCGATAGTGCTCAACCAATGCGTGTATACTGTTGGCCTTAGCCTTACGTCACCAGTCAATTCGAGCATTGTTACAACTTCAATGCCTATTTTCGCCATGGTGCTCTCCTTTTTCATTCTTCGGGAGCCAATCACATGGATGAAAGTGGTAGGTGTCGTCATTGGTTGCGTAGGTGCAGTGGTGCTGATCATGTCGAGTGCGCAAAGTGGTGGAAAGTCTGGCAACATATTGGGCGACTTGATGTGCATGGGGGCTCAGCTCGCCTTTGCCTTGTACCTCACGCTTTATAATCCGATCATAAAACAATACAACGTGGTGACGGTGAACAAATGGATGTTTACATGGTCGTGCGTTTTCATACTTCCTTTCACCAGTGGCCATGTGCTGAGTCAATCTTGGTCCTCGGTGTCGTTTAGCGCGTGGATGGAGACACTTTATGTGGTGGTGTTTGGCACGTTCATGAGCTATCTCCTCGTTGTTGTCGGCCAACGCGTGTTGAGACCGACGGTGGTTAGCGTCTACAACTACGTTCAGCCTGTGGTGTCTGTCGTAGTGAGCGTGCTCACAGGCCTTAGCGTGTTCACACTGCCACAAGGCATAGCTGTAATCTTCATCTTCTCTGGCGTGTGGTTGGTGATTAAGTCGAAGTCGAAGCGCGACATGAAGGGTAAGTCAGTTGAGATA
>DJQL01000071.1 GCA_002437565.1 Prevotella sp. UBA6387 | reverse complement strand
GGGTTCACGGCGTCGCCCGTGAATCCTGCGGCCTTGCGCACGTCTTCCCAATATTCCACTATGTGGCCTGAGTGGAGGCTCTTGGTGAGCATGTATTCAGCCTCCATGTAGTTGAGTAGGGCCTCCGTGGCGCGGAAAATCTCGGCGGCGTTGTAGCATGTGCCGTTGCCGCACTCGGCCTTGTCGAACGTGCCGCCTTTGCGCATGGCGTAGCCGGTTGAGTAGTTTTTCTCCGTGTTGTGGCCGAGGATTGAAGGCACTGGTTCTGTCTCCACGAAGTGGTCTTCTGTCGCTGACATGTTCTTGAACACGTTTTTCTGTCCTGGCACTTTCAGGAACACCGTGAGGCGTGGGTCGCGGTTCTTGGCCACGTTGGCGATGGTCGAGTCGTTGTATTTGTAGGAGGAGCTGTAGCGAGGCTTGCCGTCCTTCATGAGGTAGCCCTCCACGCAGCTGCGGGTCAGACCCACGCCGTTGTTGCCAAACTGCACCGAAACCTCCACGTTGTTGTAGATGCCCAGCGACTTGCTGTATTGTCTCCATAGCAGCACCTCGGGCTTGTCGCTCATGTCGTCGGTGCCCCAGATGTCGAGGTATGGGTTGTCCTCGCCGTCCTTCTGCGGCACGATGCCGTTGTTCACGCTCAGCTGGCCCTTGTATTTCTCGGCCACCTCCTCGGCGGCATCCGCGGCCTGCTGGAAGAAATACTTGGCTTCCGCGTCGAGGCTTCCGGCCTCAAACTTGAAATTGGCGTTGTAGTCTTTCTTGGCTCCTGGCCATCCTTGCTCTCCTGGCACGAAAGGTGTGCCTTTGAAGTTGGTGAGCCAGCTGCCCTCGTAGAGTGCCACGCGGCTCTTCAGCAGCTTGGCCACGTCGTAGCTCACGCGTGTGTGGCGTTTCTCGAAGTCGGGCTTCATGAACGTAGTGGCCGAGTCGAGGTCGGAGAGGATGAAGCGTGCCACCTCGTTGCACGGGCGACGCTTGTAGGCGTTGACCAGCGCGCTCTCCTCGTTGGGCAGGGTGGAGGTGATGATGGGGAAGTCGCCAAACTTCTTGAGCTGCTCGAAATACTCGTAGGCGCGGAAGAAATAGAGTTCGCCGATATACTGACGTATGCTGTTGTCGTCGCCGCTGATCTGCTTCTGGCTGTATGCGGCCGTGGCCTGGCGCAGCCAGTAGTTCACGTTGCGTATGCGGTTCCACTTGATGGTGTCGCCCGATTGCGCCGTCTTCCACAGGCCGTCGCCAAACTTGCGGTCAGGCCACCAGTCCACCTGGTTGTCGGTGTTCTTGTCGTTGCCGTAGATGCCGTAGCTCCAGTTGGCGTGTCCGGGCAGGATGTCCTGATAGAGCTGGTTGACGGCCGTTTGCAGGTTGCTCTCCGTGTTTACGAACCCATCGGTCGGGAGATACGAAGGCGGCTCTTGCTCCAGGAAGTCGTCGCACGATACGATGGTCGCCGAGAGAGCCAATGCCATTATTGATAATTTATATAGTTTCATGTTTTCCTTGGATTTAAATGTTAGACTGCGTGTTTTTCCTTGTTTGCGTCAATTTGCCGTAGTCCTCTTGCCTTACATGGTGACGTTCACGCCAAACGAGAATGTCTTGGACAGGGGATAGCCGTTAGCGGCCTTCGAGCTGATGGTCTCTGGGTCGAACTGGTGTGGCAGGCTCGTGATGGTGAAGAGGTTCTCCATAGACACGAAGAAGCGCGCGTTGGTGAGTCCGATGTGTGAGAGCAGGGTCTTTGGCAGCGTATAGCCAATCTGCAGGTTCTTCAGGCGCATGTAGGCGGCGTTCAAGAGATAGCGCGATTGTGTCTGCGTGTTCATGTCGCTGTAGCGTGGACGTGGCAGGTAGCCATTGACGTTCTCTGTCATGTAGCCGTTTTGCACCGACCAAGAGCTTGCGTCGCGATAGTAGTCTTTCACGTCGGTGATGCCGGAGCACCACCACTGGCCTGAGCCTGTGGCTCCAAATAGAAACTCCTTGCCGCCTCCATAGTTGTCACTGCAATAGTAGTCGCGCTTGAGCACGCCCTGGAAGAATGCCTGTATGTCAAATCCCTTCCAGCTGGCGTTGAGGTTGATGCCCATGAGATAGCGTGGCGTGGAGTTGCCTATGACCTTGAGGTCGCCGTGGTCGTCGAGTGTGCGCATGCCCTGCGTCACCTTCTTGTCGCCATTGAGGTCCTTGTACATCACGTCGCCGGCACCCCACGACTCGCTGCTGATGGAGCTTTGGTCGGCTACCTTGAGATGCGCGTCCATCTCTTCCTGGCTCTTGGCTATGCCCTCAGTCTCGTAGCCCCATATCTCGTTGATGTAGCGTCCGGCGATGTAGGTGTCGATGGAGTTTGTCGGGTTGTTGGGATAGCGCGTGATCTTGGTGCGCGCGTCGGAGAGGTTCACAGAGGCTCCGTAGGCGAAGCCGTTGGCCAGCCTGTCGCGCCATGCTATCTGAAGTTCCCATCCTTGCGTGCGGAGGTCGGTGTTGTTGGTCACGGGCACTGCCGTTCCGAGGATGTCGGGCAGCTCAGGAGCCTTGCCCACCATGTCCTTGGTGTCGCGTATGTACCAGTCGAAGGATCCCGTGAGGCGGTTGTTGAACAGTCCGAAGTCGAGGCCGATGTCGTAGCTCTCTATGCGCTCCCACGTGAGCAGGTCCGACACGAGGTTAGGCGCGGCCACGGTGTTTGGCTTCTTGCCGTCTTGCAGCCATTCGCCGTTGGACGGCTTGTATTCGAGCTTGGAGTAGGTCTGGTACCAGTTGGTAGTGTTGCAGTTGCCCAGCGAGCCGTATGAGGCGCGCAGCTTGAGGGTGTTAACCACGTCGGTGAGAGGCTCCCAGAACTTCTCGCGTGCGATGTTCCAGCCGAGCGAGACAGACGGGAAGGTCTTCCACATGCGGTTGGTGCGGAAGCGCGACGTGCCGTCGTGGCGCACGTTGGCCTCGAGGAGGTAGCGCTCGTCGTAGTTGTAGTTGAACCTGCCGAAGAATCCGGCCGTCTGCCACTGGTTGTAGGCTCCGCTCACGCTTGGCGTCACGGCGTTGCCGTCGTATCCGTAGCCCGTGGTGAGGTCGAGGTATGGGCGCGATGGGTCGAGTATGCCGACACGCTCCGCCGAGAACTTGGTCTGCTTCATCTGCTCTGCCTGGAAGCCTCCCATGACGTGGAAGTTGTGCTTCTCGGCCAGGGAGAACGTGTATTCGGTGTAGGCCTGGAAGTTGAAGTAGTTTTCCTTGGTCTCCTCGTTGTGCGCGTTGTTGCTGGTGTCGTACACGTAAGGCTCTCCAGCCACGTTGTGATTGTATGTCATTTGCTTGCCCCAGTGACGAAGCGAAGAGTCGGTGCGGTAGTTGAAGTCCACGTGTGTGAGCCAGTTCTTTATAGGCTCTATCACGAGTCCAACCTGCTGGTTGAGCACGTCGCGCTGTGTGGTGTCCTGTCCGCCTGTGGCCAGTCCAAGGGCTGGCGATGGCGAGTCGTAGTAGTAGCCGTTGCGGTCGTAGAGTGGCAGTATTGGCCATCCCTGCCTGGCGAGGTTGTTGTAGAGGTTGTCGGTGAGGTTGGCAGGGCGCTCAAAGTCGGTGCGGGTCCAGCGCATGGCGTAGTTAAACTTCAACCAGTCGGTTATCTTGCCGTCTATGCGCGCGTTGCTGGCGTAGCGGCTGAACTTATCCTTGGCGAGCTTCATCAATCCGTTGTTGTCGAGATAATCGAACGACGCGTAGTAGTTGAACTTCTCGCTTCCTCCGCTCACGCTTGCCGTGTGCTCCATTGAGAAGGTAGACTTCTTGTATATCGCGTCGTACCAGTCCACGTCGTCTATGCCATTGGCGTAGCCGTCGTCCCATGTAGTGCCGTTGCTGGAGCCTATACCATATACCAGCGTGCCGTCGGCGAGCTGACGTGTGCCAGGACCAACTTGCTTGGCGTTGTGGTAGTCCACGATTTGCTTCATCCTGTCGGTTGAGAAATATGTGCCCCATCCTGAGTTGTAGTAGGTGTCGTTCATCCATGACGCGAAGTCTACGCTGTTCATCATGTGCTTCTGGCGTATTGGCGAACTGATGCGGAACGAGTTGTTATAGTTCACGGTCACTTTTCCGTTCTTGCCCTTCTTGGTTGTGATGAGAATCACGCCGAACGGGGCGCGCGAACCGTAGATGGACGATGCCGCTGCGTCCTTGAGCACGGATATGCTCTCAATGTCTTGAGGGTTGATGGTGTTGATGTCGGCCTCTGATCCGTCCACCAGCACGAGAGGATCGCCGCTTGAGCCTTGTCCGATGGTCGCCGTGCCTCGCACGTTGATTGTGGCCTTGGCATCCATGGAGCCGCTGTTTTGCGAAATCTGCAAGCCCGGCACCATGCCTTGTAGGGCCTGAGCCGCCGACGTGACAGGACGCGCGGCGAGATCCTCGCCGTCCACCATGGCCACGGCACCGGTGAGGTTGGCCTTCTTCTGCGTGCCGAAGCCGACCACGACAACCTCGTTGAGCGACTGGCTGTCTTCATTAAGGGTCACTTTCATGTTTGCCCCGGCCTTAACCTCAGTGGTCTTGAAGCCCACATATGAAATCTCGAGGGTCACTCCTGGCTTGGCCTCCACGCTGAAGTTGCCGTCTATGTCGGTGACGGTGCCCGTGGAGCTGCCTTTCACCTTTATGGTGGCGCCAATGATAGGCTCACCTTTTGCGTCGACGACAGTGCCAGTGAGCTTCTTCGCGTTTTGCTGCGTGATGCCGATGCCTGCTGCCGATGCGGATGCCGATTGTGGGCATGAGGCTAACAATGCTGGGGCCAACAGCGACACGAAGGCCGTCTTGTTGGTCAGAGAGTGCAATGCTTTGTGTTTCATAAATTATAATGTTTTTATGTTTTTAAGATACCTTTCCCGTTTGAGGTTTTGATGTCGCAAATTTATGCAAGTCAACGGAAGATGTATAGGGTTATTCTCGTATTAAAAGGGTATTTTCTTGTTTTTCACCCTTTGTCAGTCTGTTTCCTCGTCATTTATGGTCTTTCAGGCTCCATTCGTCTTTCCACACTATCTGGGGCGTGCCGTCGGCTTGGTAGCTTATGGGCAACCAGACGTAGCGCGCGTCGCTTGGATGCTTTGGTCGCCAGATGTCTGCCATGAACACGTGAAGGTCTTTCTTGCCTTCCACCTTGAATATGTATGTGCTTTGTCCGCCGAAAGTCTTTTCCGCCCCAGGTCCCTTGCAGGG
>DJQL01000130.1 GCA_002437565.1 Prevotella sp. UBA6387 | reverse complement strand
ACGACGAGGACGAGTTCTACTCTGTGCTTGAGGCTCGCGACACTCAGGTCATGAAGCTCAACGAGCAGCTCACGGAGAAGAGAAGGCAGCTGAACGAGAAGAATGCGCAGCTGAACGAGAAAACCGCGCAGCTGAACGAAAAGGACGCGCAGCTGAACGAGAAGGACGCGCAGCTGAACGAGAAGAACGCTCAGCTGAACGAAAAGGACGCGCAGCTGAACGAGAAGGACGCGCAGATTGCCCAGCAGAGAAAGCAAATAATGAATATGATCAAGGCAATGGTCGACAACGGAATGCCAATAGCTACAGTTGCCAAGACCATGAATATGCCAGAAGATGAGATAAATGATCTCTTATAAAGAGACATGCATATACGTCGGCATAAGTTATTGTAAAGTTAAATATGCTTAACGTGAGAATAAAATAACCTTTAATAGGTTTAATGATATTGAAATATTCCGTATCTTTGTATGTGTAACATACGATTTGTACAATATAATTTACTTAAACCAAATTAAAAACAACTATAAAAACAGTTTACTTATGAACAAGAAAGTCAAGACTGCTGGCATGGTTATGGCATTGTTGGCTGCCGCTCCGTTTAGTGGTGGACAAATGGCATACGCTGCTGGCTCAAACGACGCTACTCATCTGAATTCTGTGCAACAGAAGGATGGCGTGTGCAAGGGTGTTGTTAAAGATGACACTGGTGAGGGGGTTGTTGGTGCTTCAGTTGTTGTCGAAGGAACAAGTCTCGGCACGGTAACTGACCTCGATGGGAATTTCCAACTGGGGGGGGTAAAGAAAGGTGCCACAATCCAAATCTCTTACATTGGCTATGTCACTAAAACCGTAAAGTGGACTGGTGGTCCATTGAACGTGACGCTTGAAGAGGACAAGAAAACTTTGGACGAGGTCGTTGTCGTTGGTTTCGGCACACAGAAGAAGGTTAACCTCACGGGTGCCGTATCCACAGTAGATTCCAAGGTGCTTTCAGCCCGCCCTGTCAACTCGGTCGTTGATGCCTTGCAGGGGGCCGTGGCTGGCATGAACTTCTCCACACCGAGCAGTGGCGGTACGCTCAACTCCACGAAGTCGTTCAACATCCGTGGCACAGGTACTATTGGTGCTGGCTCTTCGGTGTCTCCGCTCGTTCTCATCGATGGCATGGAAGGCGACATGAACGCCCTCAACCCACAGGACATCGAGAACATCTCAGTGCTGAAGGACGCTTCGGCTTCTTCTATCTATGGTTCGCGTGCCGCCGGCGGCGTGATTCTCATTACGACAAAGAGTGGCAAGAAGGGCAAGGCTTCTATCAACTACAACAACTCGTTCCGATTCGACTCTCCACTCAATATGCCGGAGATGATGGACTCCTACACATGGGCCAAGTATATGAACGACGCCTCTGTAGGTTCAGGTGCCGGTATATGGTTCACAGATGACAAGCTCGCTCAGATTAAGAAGGCTCAGACCGACCCGTCGATGCAGAAGATGTTCAAGAACGGCAATAACCGTTGGGAAGTTTGGGACGACACGCCCAACCTGCCATTGGGCAACACCGACTGGCTCAAGGAGCAGTTTGGCAACGCCTTCTCGCAGGAGCATACTCTCAGTCTCAACGGCGGAGACGACCGCATACAATATTATGTGTCGGCCAACTACCTTGACCGTGGCGGTCTTCTCAGGCATGGCGATGACAGCCAAAAGCGCTATACGTTGACGGGCAAGATCTCTGCACAGCTGACCAAATGGTTGCGCATGACCTACAACACGCGTTTCTCACGTGTTGACTTCGATTCTCCAACCGATCTCATCAATGGCACCGACGTGTTCTACCACAATATGTGCCGCTATTGGCCTATCGTGCCTGTCACCGACCCTAACGGCAACTATGTGCCGGAGTCGAACATCGCACAGCTCCAAAACGGCGGACGTGCCAAGAACCAGACCGACCGCATAGCGCAGCAGCTCTCGTTCGTGGCAACGCCTGTGAAAGGTCTCACCCTAAACGCCGAGCTCAACTACCGCATCATAACACAGTTCAACCATCGCGATTGGCAGACAGTATATGGTTATGACTGTGACAACAACCCATACGTCATTGCCAACTCCACGTCGAGCGTATACGAGTATTCTTATAAGTCAAACTATTTCAACCCTAACCTCTTTGCCGAGTATGCCCATTCATTTGGTGACCACAACTTCAAGGTCATGGGCGGTTTCCAGAGCGAGTGGCTACGTTACCGCAATTTGACTGGACAGAAGGACGGCATCATGTCGGGTCTTCCCACTCTCAACACGACCACAACAAATCCTAAAGCATCCGGTGAATACCAGTCATGGACGACAGCGGGCTTCTTCGGTCGTTTGAACTACGACTATGCCGGACGCTACCTCTTCGAGGCCAACATCCGCTACGACGGCTCGTCACGCTTCCTTCGCGCCAACCGCTGGAACGTGTTCCCATCGTTCTCGGCAGGTTGGAACATCGCGCAGGAGAAGTTCTGGGAGCCGCTCCAAAAGTATGTCAACACATTGAAGCTCCGCGCCTCTTGGGGCCAGCTTGGCAACCAAAACACCGACAACTGGTATCCTTTCTACCCTACGATAGGATTCTCTTCACAGGCAGGCAGCTGGCTCATCAACGGTGAGAAGCCAAACATAGCGTCGCAGCCTTCGCTCGTGTCGTCTTCGCTCACGTGGGAGAAGAGCCGAACATGGGAAGTGGGTCTCGACTGGGGAGCGTTCAACAACCGCTTGACAGGGTCGTTTGGCTACTTCCAGCGCAAGACATACGACATGGTGGGTCCTGCTCCTGAGCTTCCCGATGTGCTCGGTGCCGCTGCGCCACGCGTGAACAACCTCGACATGACATCCAAGGGATGGGACTTGCAAATCAGTTGGCGCGACGTAATAGGCCAGTTCAGCTATGGTGCCTCTCTCGTGTTGAGCGACAACCAGGTCACTATAGACAAGTATCCTAACCCATCCAAGAACCTCGGATCCTACTATGCCGGAGCCAAGCTCGGCGACATCTGGGGCTACACCACCGTGGGAATCGCCAATAGCCAGGAAGAGATGGACGCGCACCTCGCCAAGGCCGACCAGAGCTCGCTTGGCAGTGGCTGGACGGCAGGCGACATCATGTATGCCGACCTAAACAACGATGGCAAGGTGAACAGTGGACAGTACACGCTCGCAGATCACGGTGATCTGCGCATCATCGGCAACTCTACGCCGCGATACAACTTTGGTCTCAACCTCGATGCCGCTTGGAAGGGCTTCGACATCAAGGTGTTCTTCCAGGGTACGCTCAAGCGCGACTACGCAGCCGGAGGTGCTGTGTTTTGGGGTGCTATCGGCACAGGCAAGTGGCAGGCCACTGGCTTCAAGTTCCATGAGGACTACTGGCGCGAGGATAACCAGGATGCTTACTATCCACGTGCCAACTGGAGTGGCAGTCGTGACACATACACTCAGACGCGCTACCTGCAAAATGCCGCCTACTGTCGTCTGAAGAACATCACCCTTGGCTATACTATCCCGAGAGCCATTACTCAAAGGTTCTATGTTGAGAAACTCCGCCTCTTCGTTTCTGCCGAGAACCTCTTCACCATCACCAACTTCACGGAGGCTGGCGACCCAGAGCTCATAGGAGCGGGCTATGGCGGCGAGATAGGCAAAACCTACCCACTGTCGAAGACATTCTCGTTTGGTCTTAGTGTTACATTCTAAAGCATCATCAATCTTATAGATTATCATATAGAAAGGAAACAAAGTATGAAGCTTAAATATATTTCAATGCTCTTGTTGAGCGCATCGCTCGGCTTGACAAGCTGCAACGATTTTCTCGACAAGGAGCCGGAGAGCAATGTCACACCGGCATCTTTTTTCACAAGCGAGGCAGACTTGGCTGCTTACACGGTTAATCTCTACGGATTCTTCTCGTCAATACCACAGGGCAGCTATGGATTGAGCACGTTCGCTTCCGACAATGCCACCGACAACCAGGCCGCCGTAGACTATTCGAGCCGTTGGGCCCCGGGTGAGTGGCAGGTAGGTTCTACAACGTCGGCCAGCTCACGTGGCGCGGCTTGGAACTTCTACCAGATTCGCGATTGCAACTACTTCCTCGCACAGGTGTTGCCTAAGTATGAGGCAAAGCAAATCTCTGGTTCCGATGCCAACATTCGCCACTATATCGGTGAGGGCTACTTCCTTCGTGCTTACGCTTACTTTGACAAGCTCCAGAACATCGGCGACTGCCCGATTTTCGAGAGCGTGCTCAACGATAACTACGACGAGCTGCTCGCAGCCTCGAAGCGTGAGCCACGCAACAAGGTGGCACAGTTCATTCTCGACGACCTCGACAAGGCTCTCGATTATCTCGGATCGTCAACCCCAGGCGGCAAGAACCGCATATCTCGTGATGCCGCGCTCTTGCTCCGCTCACGTGTGGCTCTCTTTGAGGGCACATGGGAGAAATATCACAAGGGTACAGCTTTCGTTCCCGGTGGTTCAGGTTGGCCAGGCAAGGCAGAGGACGTTCAGGGCTTTGACATAGACTCTTCAATCAACCACTTCCTTGAGGAGGCCATGAAGTCGTCGAAGGAGCTGGGCGACAAGCTCGTTGACAATCTCGTGCAGAACACCGATGCAGCAGAGGGTCAGGACGCAAGTCTCAACAGCCTCAATCCTTATTACACCATGTTCTGCGACAAGGACATGAGCGGTTACAGCGAGGTAATAATGTATCGCGCTTTCGACAAGTCGAAGGCCAACGTGACGCACAACGTGCAGATGCAGCTTCAGCGCAACGGGGGCGGCACGGGTTGGACACGCGGCCTCGTCAACTCGTTCCTCATGCGCAACGGTCTGCCTATCTATGCCGCTGGCTCAGGCTATGATAAGAATTGGGAGAACGAGGGCGTGAAGGCCACTCTGCAGAACCGCGACTCGCGCATCCAGATATTCACCAAGCAGGATGGTTCTATCGAGAACTATACCAGCGAGGGTGCTATACCGACCGACCTATCATGGACAGTGAAGGGCAACAGCGAGACACGCATGGTGACTGGCTTCGCTCTGAAGAAAGGTAAGAACTACGACTCGCAGCAGGGCTTGAACCACGACTACGGTGAGAGCGGAAGCATCGTGTTCCGTGGCACGGAGGCTTTGCTCAACTACATGGAGGCTTCATGGCTGCGCAACAACACCATCGATGCCACTGCCGACAAGTATTGGCGCGCGCTGCGCACACGCGCAAAGGTAGACCCAGATTACACAAAGACCATTGCTGCCACTAATATGACGGAGGAAGCAAAGTGGGATTTCGGAGCTTATTCTCACGGTAAGCTTGTCGATGCCACCACCTATAATATCCGCCGCGAGCGTCGCGACGAGTTCATCGGCGAAGGCATGCGTTGGGCCGATCTGAAGCGTTGGCGCGCTTGCGATCAGGTGAACGGCTACCAGATTGAAGGCATGAAGTACTGGGGCACCGTGTATGAAGGCGCATGGCTCGACGGCACTACAAACCTTGTGAAGGTGAGCGTCGCCGATGGCAAGGGAAACATGAGCGACCGCAGTATCAGTGGCGACTACATCCACCCATACCAAATTTCGAGTGTGAACAACTCAGTATTCAACGGTTATCACTTCACTCCGGCTCACTATCTGTCACCGTTGCCGCAGAGCACGTTCCGCCAGACAGCCTCAGGCGACCAGACCGACCTCTCCACGTCTAATGTTTATCAGAATCCAGGTTGGCCGATGATTGCTGGTCAGGGTCCTAAGGACGTTGAGTAACTTTTTTGCCGCGAGCAATTAGTAAAGTCACATAATGAAACCGGTTCCACTTCGTATGGAACCGGTTTCTTCGTGAATGACCATTTAATTTTATGTTTCTGGTAGGATAAAAAGCCGAATTCTTATTGTCTTGTCATTTTCGAATTTTGGCTCAATTTATTGACAGATGCCATTGAAAAATAAATTGAGCATTTTTGGCAAAAGGCTTGGAGAAATTGGGAAAAAGCACTAACTTAGCGACATCGAGATAAAATCCACATTATTATGATATACTCCGTTGCCAATCCGATATACGACTGCGTGTTCAAGTTCTTGA
>DJQL01000064.1:3990-22671 GCA_002437565.1 Prevotella sp. UBA6387 | reverse complement strand
GAACGGTCGGACAATGCCCACATAGAGCGCAAGAAGAGCAAGATAAGCTATGTTCTCGACCATAAGCCGTCACGCCAAGAGGAAAAGGCCATTGAGGTCGAGATGAATCGTCTGATAGAGGCTGACATGCCAGTGACCTATGAGATGGTGGATCGAAACCACATTCCTAACGGTATATCGCTTGACCGTTTGCCAAAGGATGCGTCTGAGGCAATTCGCATAGTGCGCATAGGAGACTACGACGCTTGTCCATGCATTGGAAAGCATGTGAGGTCTACCTCGCAAATAGGCAAGTTTGTCTTGCTTGGTACCAACTGGGATGAGATGAGCCACACGTTCCGTATTAGGTTTAAGGTGATACCAAACGCATGATTATCGCAATAAAAAAGCATAAAAACGGAAAAACCGCCGCGCTTACCTTTCTAAGCGCGGCGGTTTTTATTGTTGGTTACTTTGTCTCGATTTCTTCTTTCATGTCGATGAATTCCCCATTGGGGTCATAAAACTCATATTGCAGGAAAGCGAGTTTCTGTGAAGAGTAGACGTGAACTCCAAAGCCATACTTCATTTGCCATTTGCGTTTAAGGCTTACAATGCCTTGGTTGATATAGGCCGCGACGTATGGGTGAACGTAAAGATAAAACTTTTTTATGCCTATCTTGTTGACGAGTTGATCAATTTTTCTCTCAAGCTGATCCGTGAATAAGAAGCTGGCGCGTATTTTTCCAGTTCCTCCGCAGGAAGGACAGTCTTCTTCAACATTGACATCCATTGCCGGACGCACGCGTTGGCGCGTTATCTGCATCAGTCCGAACTTGCTCAGCGGAAGGATGTTGTGTCGTGCACGGTCGTTCTGCATGTCCTTGCACATTCGCTCATAGAGCATTTGCCGATCTTCGGCAAGGTTCATGTCGATAAAGTCGACCACGATGATTCCTCCCATATCTCGCAGTCTCAATTGTCGGGCGAGCTCATCTGCGGCCCCAAGGTTTGTGTCGAGAGCCGTAGCCTCCTGCCCGTTTTGGTTTTTCGACCTGTTGCCGCTGTTTACGTCCACCACGTGCATGGCCTCTGTGTGCTCTATGATGAGGTAGGCTCCATGGGCGTAGTTGACGGTCTTGCCAAAGCTGGCCTTGATTTGCTTTGTGACATTGAAATTGTCAAAGATGGGCACCTTACCGGTGTACGTCTTTACGATTCCCGCCTTTTCTGGGGCAATCATTGCCACATAGTCTTTCACTTCCTTACAAATCTCTTCATCGTTGACGTAGATGTTTTCGTAAGTGGGGTTGAAGAGGTCTCGCAGCATGGCTACAGCCCTGCCCGTCTCTTCATATATGAGTTGTGGACGGCGCTGTGTTTTTTGCGCCTTGTCTATGGCACTCTGCCACCTGCTTGTAAGCACTTTCATCTCGGCATCGAGTTCTGCCACCCTTTTGCCTTCCGCGACAGTGCGCACTATGACTCCACAATTCTTTGGCTTAATGCTTTGGATGAGTTGCTTCAGTCTTGATTTCTCCTCACTGCTCTTTATCTTCGATGAGACCGATACCTTTTCCCCAAATGGGATAAGCACAAGGAAACGTCCGGCGAAACTAAGTTCGGCTGTCATGCGAGGTCCCTTTGTTGATATGGGCTCCTTCACGATTTGCACCAATACTTCTTGTCCCACTTTCAGCGTTTGTTGCACGCTTCCGTCTTTTTGCAAGTCAGGTTGACGTGACGCTTTAGCGAATGGGATGGGATGTTTCCTGTCGCTCTCAATTTGCTTGATATACTTAGCGTAGGAGTTGAATTGACTACCCAAATCAAGATAATGCAAGAAAGCATCGCGTTCATAACCTACATCCACAAAGCATGCGTTGAGACCCGGCATGAGTTTCTTAACCTTCGCGACGTAGATGTTGCCTACAGAGTAGTTTGCCGAGCGTGATTCATTCTGGTATTCAACCAGCCTCTTGTCTTCAAGCAAGGCAATGGAAATCTCTTTGGGCTTGACATCGATAATTACTTCACTTGTCATTTCTGATTGTGTTTTTCTCTAAATTGTCTCTGCGACAACTTGTTCAACAAACAAAAAGGGGCAAGCCCTTAGGGCGAGCCCCTTTTGGAACTGTCTCTCGGGCTTACTTGCTCTTATGACGGTTCTTGCGCAGTCTCTTCTTGCGCTTATGAGTAGCCATCTTGTGACCCTTTTTCTTCTTACCGTTTGGCATAATTGTAAAATTAAAATGTTGTGATATAAAAAATATTCTTGTTGTTTACTCGCCTTTCATCTCGTCTACGAAGACTTTCGCAGGCTTGAAAGCCGGAATATCGTGAGCCGCGATGGTTATGGTCATGTCTTTGCCAATGTCGCGAGCTGTCTTTGAGGCGCGATGCTTTATAATGAAACTGCCGAACCCACGGAGGTATACGTTATCCTTCTTTTTGAGCATGGTGCTCTTTACAGTCTCCATGAAAGCCTCCACCACTACGGAGACCTCCTTCCTCTGTAATCCTGTTTGTTCAGCAATCTCGTTGATGATATCTGCTTTTGTCATCTTGTTAATTATCTGATTATATCTTGTTAATTTTCAAACTGCTATACAGTAATCCTTTCGAGTTTGCAAAATTACTAATTATCTTGGTTATAACGAAATCTTAATCTGTGTTTTTTTCTTTTTTTATATATTTGGCAAGTTCTCGCCAATCTTCTTTTGCAGCATTTTTGCCATTTTGATGCCACGTTGTGTCTGCTTTGCGATGTCGTCTTGTATGGCGTTTAGGTCGTTGAACATTTCGCAAGCCGCCCTTTGCAATGTGTTGGGTTTTCGCTTGTCCTTGTCGGCGTCGGCGTTCACCACTACCTTTATGCCCTTTGGCACGATGCTGATGTCGACATCGGCTCCTGCCATGACTGGCTCGCCATCATAGTGTATTGGGCCTTCTGACGAGCGGTGCACGTGGAGGTGCCTTGTTCGGAATGTCTTGATACGTGAACTCTTGTTCAATGTCTTGCTGAACATATCTATCACTATTTGCGGAATTTCCATTATGTTGAAAGGCTCAATGATTACCACGTCCATCAGCCCGTCTCTCATGCTTGCCTGTGGCGCGATGTATGCGTTGTTGCCATATTGCGACGCGTTGGCGCATGTCACGAGCATTGCTTTGTGTTCTTGAGCGTCTTCTTCAGTTGTCAGCTCGTAAGTCTGTGCCTCGTACTTCAGGCCGGTCTCCAGCACTTGTTGCACATAGGAAATCAAGCCGCGTTTTCCAGACTCAGCGAATTTAAAGCTTATGAAGGCGTCGAAACCCAATCCGCAAGTGCAGAAGAACTTGTGGCCATCTATGAGGCAATAGTCGAGGTCATGGATGACGCATTGGTTGATGATTTCTATACTTTTCTTTATATTGAGTGGGATGAAAAGGTGGCGTGCCAAGCCGTTGCCTGACCCACATGGGATTATGGCCAATGCAGTGTCAGTTCCTGTTAGGCTTTGTGCCACTTCGTTGACGGTGCCGTCGCCTCCAACTGCCACGACAATGTTGATACCATCTTCTGCGGCTTGGCGAGATAGTTCTATGGCATGTCCGGCGTATTGTGTCTCCACAAAATCGTAGCAGAACTTAGACTTGTCTAAATACTTGTCTATGTCCTCGGGAATCTTGGACTTGCCAGCTGTTCCAGAAATGGGATTGATGATAAATCTTATCGTTGTCATTGGAAAGTTATTTTAATGACAAAAATAACCATTTTCTTTCATTATGGAGCCTCTTCTTTTTAGTTTTTTTGTTAAAAAATGGTTTTATCGTCGATTCTTTATTGTTTATAAGGAGTTTTTTGTAACTTTGCAAACTGTTCATTATAAAGAGTTTTCTTCACCTATTTTAAAATGGGACAACTAACAGAAAGATACAAGCATTATCGTGTACCTCAAGAGTACATGAAACAAGGTGTATACCCTTATTTCAGAGAGATAACGAGTAAGCAGGGACCAGAGGTCATCATGGATGGCCGCAAGATGCTGATGTTTGGCAGCAACGCCTACACAGGTCTTCCCGGTGACCAAAGGGTTATCGACGCGGGCAAGGCCGCCCTCGACAAGTATGGCTCAGGTTGTGCCGGAAGTCGTTTCCTTAATGGCACGCTTGACATTCATGTTCAGCTTGAGAAGGAATTGGCGGAGTATGAGCACAAGGATGCCGCTCTCTGTTTTTCCACGGGCTTTACGGTCAACTCGGGCGTGATACCTGCAGTTGTGGGCAGGGGCGACTACCTTATTTGTGATGACCGTGACCATGCGTCTATCGTTGATGGGCGCCGTCTTAGCTTCGCCACCCAGCTCCATTACAAGCACAACGACATGGACGACTTGGAACGCATCCTTGAGAAGCTTCCTCACGATGCGATCAAGTTGATAGTCGTAGATGGCGTTTTTTCGATGGAAGGCGATTTGGCCAAACTCCCCGAGATAGTGGAACTTAAGCACAAGTACAACTGCTCAATCATGGTCGACGAGGCTCATGGCCTTGGCGTGTTCGGTGAAGGTGGACGTGGCGTTTGCCACCACTTCGGCTTGCAAGATGATGTTGACCTTATCATGGGCACGTTCTCTAAGAGCCTTGCCTCTATTGGCGGCTTCATAGCTTCCGACTGGGATACGATAAACTATCTTCGTCACACCTCGCGCACTTACATTTTCTCAGCGAGCGATACGCCCGCGGCCACGGCTTGCGCGTTGGAGGCTCTCCACATCATAGAGAAGGAGCCAGAGCGTCGCCAGCACCTGTGGGATGTCACCAACTATGCCTTGAAGCGTTTCCGTGAGGAGGGCTTTGAGATTGGCGAGACGGAGAGTCCTATCATTCCGCTCTATGTGCGCGACAACACCAAGACATTCCTCGTCACGAAGTTGGCTTTCGACGCTGGCGTCTTCATCAACCCTGTGGTGCCTCCGGCATGCGCCCCACAAGACACGCTCGTGCGTTTTGCGCTTATGGCAACTCACACCAAGGAGCACGTTGAGCGAGGTGTGCAGGTGCTGAAGAAGATTTTCGTGGAGCAAGGAATAATAAAGTAAATACACTACACCATGGTCGCTTTCTAACAATGACAAGCGACCATTTTTATTGGCAATTAAATGAAAAAGGGCTTTGCAAGGCATCACTTGCAAAGCCCTTTTCCATTTAGTATTGTTCCTATTTCGTCATTTCAGGCCAAACAGAACCTTAAGCCCCAAGTCCACGCCGCTGAATCCCATGAAAGCCAGAGACAGCAATCCCGCCGTCACGAGCACTATGGGCATACCTCTCATGCCCTTTGGAATGTTGGCGTAGGCCAATTGCTCACGTATCCCTGCGAAGACGACAAGCGCCAACGCGAATCCGACTGCCGTGGAGAGCGCGTAGACTATGCTCTCCACGAGCGTGAAATCCTTTTGTATCACGAGTATGGCCACGCCAAGTACGGCACAGTTGGTCGTTATAAGCGGCAGGAATATCCCGAGCGATTGGTAGAGGGCAGGGGAGACTTTTTTAAGGACAATTTCAACCATCTGCACGAGTGACGCGATGACCAGGATGAATGCGATGGTTTGGAGATATTGCAATCCGAGAGGGTCAAGCACGCATTTCTGCAATATGAAAGTTACTACTGTGGCCACGGTCAGCACGAATGCCACGGCCATGCCCATGCCAAGCGAAGTCTGTATCTTCTTCGACACGCCGAGAAAGGGGCATATGCCAAGGAATTGTGACAAGACTATATTGTTGACGAATATCGCGGAGATGAAAATCAGAATGTATTCCATTGACTTGATGCTATTATGTCATTATGCGTTTATTATTGTCTGGCTCTCAGCCTGTTGACCACGGCTATGAGATAACCCAACGTGATGAAGGCTCCTGGGGGGAGGATGAACAACAGCATGCCGGCCGTCTCCGGCAAAATGTGGAAGCCCAGTACGCAACCAGTGCCGAGAAGTTCTCTGAAGAAACCGAGTAGCGACAGCCCGAGCGTGAACCCCAGCCCGACACCAATGCCGTCGAGCATGCTGTCAAACGCACCGTGTTTGCAGGCGAACGCCTCTGCGCGTCCGAGGATGATACAGTTGACCACGATGAGTGGTATGTAAAGCCCGAGTGAAGAGTTGATTGATGGAAAGAAGGCTGCCAGGCACATCTGCAGTGCTGTGACGAAAGACGCTATCACCACCACGAACACAGGAATCCTCACCGCATCGGGCGTGAGTTTCTTGATGAGCGATATGGCGATGTTTGAGCATATCAATACGAAAGCCGTAGACAGGCCCATCGATATTCCGTTGATGAGCGACGTGGTCGTTGCCAGGGTAGGGCACATGCCAAGGAGAAGTACAAAAATTGGATTCTCCTTTATCAGTCCGTTGGCAATAATTTTCAAATTGTTCATTTGTTGTATGTTTTTGCTACGCTTGCGGCCTCGCGGCGTGGCATGGTTTACGGTATGTTTATGAGCCAAGTGATGACCGGTAAGCCTTGTAGGCTTGGTTGACAGCCTTAAGAAATGCCCTTGACGTGATGGTTGATGACGTGATGGCGTCTACGTCGCCACCGTCTTTGCTCACGCTTAGGGGCTTGTCGTCTGACAGTTGACGGCCAATGACGTTGCCTTTCCCGTCTTTCTGGAACCAGTTGTCGGCTTTCTGCCCCAGTCCAGGGGTCTCGCTCGATTGCAGTATTTTGTACCCTAATACCTTGTAGTCGCTTGACAAGCCTACTAATACTTTCAGGTCGCCTCCAAAACCCATTACAGAGCTTTCTATTGCAGCCCCAAGTGGTTTTCCTTTTGCTGTCTCGGTGTTGTGGATTACATATTTGTTCTCCGTGCCCTCGTTGTTCACTACTATGGTGTCGGTTTTTGTCACTTTAAGGCTCGACGTGCCCATCACGTCTTTTATGCCATTGTTTATCTCGTTGATGGCCTGCTGCTTAATTGGCCCCGTGGTCACCTCGTTTATCCATGCGAGCACGAGGGCGGCTACGAGCGACACCACTGTCAGCACGATTGCCATATTCTGAATAGAAGATTTTAGCTTTTCCATTTCAAGTCTGTTGTGTGATTACGTTTCGTCATGCACTGGCGACATCATTTGTCGCTGTATCGGCGTGGCTTGACGTAAGTGTTTATCAACGGCGTAAAGGCGTTCATGATGAGTATGGCAAACGACATACCCTCGGGATATGCGCCCCAGTTGCGTATCACCACCGTTATGGTGCCAATGGCCACGCCGTAAATCAATTGCCCACGGTGGGTCATAGGCGAGGTTACATAGTCGGTTGCCATGAACACGGCTCCCAACATCACGCCTCCGCTCAACACCGATGCCACGGGATTGGCGTAGGCAGGGTTGGTAACGTGCATGAGCGCGGTCAGCACGAACACCGTGCCGATGATGCTCACGGGGATGTGCCATGTTATAACCCCACGCCAAAGCATGTAGCCGAGTCCGATGATTATGGCGATGCCGCACACCTCGCCAAGTGAGCCGGCTCCCATGGCGTAAGTGTCGTTGCCGAGCAGGAGGCTCAGCGAGTCGGGCAAGCGGACGAGCACCGTACTGTCGCCTTTCTTCACCGCCCATTTTATTATGCTCAGTGGCGTGGCGCCAGTCTCAGCGTCTGTATATTTCAACCATTGTCCGGCCAATGGCCATGATGTCATCTGCGACGGGAATGACACGAGCAGGAAGCAGCGGCCCACCAGCGCAGGGTTGAAGATGTTGCATCCCAAGCCCCCGAATGTCATCTTGCCAACGCCTATTGCCACTATCGCGCCAAGTACCACAATCCACGCAGGAATATTTGATGGCAGGTTGAAGCCCAACAGCAAGCCTGTGATTACGGCCGACCAGTCGGTGATGGTCGTGCGTTGAGTGTGCATCACATACTTGCCAATTATCCATTCTGTTGCCACGCAAGCGAGCACGCTGGTGGCGCAGACTATCAGCGAGCCTATGCCAAAGAATATGAGCGAGGCCGCCAATGCCGGGACAAGGGCTATCACCACGTCGCGCATGTCTTGCTCCATTGTGCGTGTGGCGTGGATGTTTGGCGATTGCGATATGATTAGATTCGACATGTTTTTTATTTGTTATTTCGGTGTTACGTTTCTTTGTCTTTGTTGTTTCATGGCCTTGGTTGTTTCCTTGCCTTTATTATGCCTGTCACGGTTGCCTTGCCTTTCCTTATGTTGTCGAGCAAGGGACGTGCTGATGGGCAGGTGTATTGGCAAGAGCCACATTCTATGCACGATGTGATGTATTCGTGCTCAGCGCGTTCCCAGTCGTCCAAGGCCGAGACCGTGGCCAGTAGGTAAGGCTCAAGTCCCATTGGGCACACGCCCACGCATTTGGCGCAGCGCACGCATGGCCTTGGCTGCTTGCGCAGCATGTCGTCGCCCGTCAGCACGGTGATGGCGTTGGAGCCTTTCACGATTGGAGCCTCAAGGCTTACGAGGGCCTTTCCCATCATGGGACCGCCACTGAGCACCTTGTTGCGTCCTTCTGGCAGGCCGCCGCACAGGTCTATGATGCTTGCCACGCTCGTGCCCATCCTCACGAGGAAGTTGCCCGACTGTCTCATGGCCTGTCCCGATACCGTGACCACGCGCTCAAATAGAGGCTTGCGCTTCATCACGGCTTGGTACACGGCGAAGGCTGTAGCCACGTTGTCAACCACAGCTCCCACGTTGGCCGGGATGGCTGGCGGCATGGGCACGCGGCGGTTTATCACGGCGTCGATGAGTTGTTTCTCTCCGCCTTGTGGGTATGCCTGCTTGAGGGGCACAACCTCTATACTGTCATCGTCGACTGTGGTCTTCTCCATTATGTCTATTGCATCGGGCTTGTTCGCTTCGATGCCAATGAACCCATGCTTCACTCCCACAGCGCGCATTATGATGCGCAATCCTTCCACAATCTCAGCAGCGTGCTCCAGCATGAGCCTATGGTCGGAAGTGATGTAAGGCTCGCACTCCACGCCGTTGAGTATGACGCACTCCACAGAGCCTTCGGGTGGCATGAGCTTTACGTAGGTGGGGAATCCTGCTCCGCCCATTCCAGTCACGCCGGCAGCCTTCACGCGTTCCACAATCTCCTTGGCGTCTATCTCGGGGTGAGAGACGAGGAATTCCAGTTTCTCGCTCCTGTCGATGCAAGGCTCCCAATCGTCACCCTCTACATTGACGATGATCACTGGCTTCTGGTAGCCTGACGCATCCACGGCCTGGTCTATCTTGAACACCGTTCCCGATACGGAAGAGTGCACTGGGGCGGAGATGAAGCCGCCCGCTTCCGCCAGCAGCGTGCCCACTTTCACCTTGTCACCTTTCTTCACTATGGGCCTTGCCGGTGCTCCAATGTGCTGTGAGAGTGGGAATATGGCCATCTGCGGCAGAGGCGCGGTCTCTATGGCCTTGCCTGCCGCTATCTTGTGGTCATCCATGTGGATGCCACCTATCTTGAATGTCCTTGTTTTCATTGTGCTTAGTGTCATTGGTTTTGGGCGGTCTTGTCGGTTGTGGTTGTCTTAGCTGGAGGAAATCCGCTTGTCACAATGGCCTTGCGTGGGCACACGGCTACGCATTTGCGGCAGAGACGGCATTTCTCCGAATCGATTGTGGCCACGTTGCCGTTGATGGTTATCGCCCCGAAAGGGCACTCCTTGGCGCATTTGCCGCATCCTATGCATGAGTGGCCGCACACTTTCATGGCTATGGGGCCACGGTCGTGGTTGCTGCACGCCACTATGACCATCTTGTTTTTCGCCCCCACTTGTCGTATCTCCAACAAGTGGCGAGGACATGCCTTGACGCACGACCCGCATGCCACGCAAATGTCGGGGTTCACTTCCGGGATATGTCTCTCCGGGTTGATGGTGATGCCGCCGAAGTCGCACGCGTTTTCACAGTCGCCGCACCCCAAGCAGCCATAGCCGCATGCCGACTCGCCTGAGCCGCAACGGTTCATGGCATCGCAAGTGCGGAGCCCGTCGTAGGTAGCGATTGGCGCGAGGTCGCAACCGGCGCATTTCAGCGCCGCCACGCGTTTTTTCCCGGCTCCGGCCTTGTTTTCGACACCGAGCATAGCGTAGATTTTTGTCATGGCATCGTTGCCACCGACCGGACACGTGGGTATGTCGCCGCCTTCATCGGCAGCCTTTACGATGGCCTGCGCGAGTGATTGGCATCCGGCGAATCCGCATCCGCCACAGTTGGCCTTTGGCAGACACTCGTGGATGTCGTCGATGCGCGGGTCGGTTTTCACGGCGAACTTCTTGCTGCATACATATAGCAGCAAGGATGCGGCAAGCGCGATTGCGCAAAGCACGATTACTGAAGTAAGAATTATCATAATGTTTTGTTGTGTGCGAATTTTAAGATTGTGGGCAATGCTTTTCAGATTGGGTTTGTGATTCAGCACAAGGAATGGCCGTGCAGCCAAATGCGCGGTTAATCCGCGACTTGAAGATCCATAACATGAGGAAATAAACAGCCATGGCGCATAGCCCGGCGATCGCAGCGAGGATGTCCGACTGGGTTAAAGCCTCCGTCGCCACGCATCCCGTGATGAGCATGACCAGAGGCAAACCGTATCCGAGCGTTATAGATGCCATGGGGCCTTTGGCGCCTGTGCTTACATACACCATGTCGCCTACGGCAACGTGGTCATTGGGCGATATCCGTGCATCCACGGACATTTGCTTGCGCTCCGACGTTGCGCAGGTCGTAGCGGCATGGCAGGAGGCGCAAGCCGAATATCTGCTTATAATGACAGTGAGGTGTGAGCCGTTTACGGCTTTCACCATGCCTCGCTTGTAAATGCTCTGATTCATGTGTGATGGACCCTTATGATATTCATGTCGGGCGTTGTTGGCGTAAATATTTTGCAAAAGTACTGCTAATATTTCACAAACACAAGCAAAATGTGCATTTTCGTTCTTTTGTGGTTAGTCATGTTGTAGAGAAAAAATACCAAATTAGCGAGCTAAACGCACGGTAGATAAATGCTTGCGAAAAAAAATGCGTCGGCTTCACTCTTGAAGCCGACGCCCATAAATGGCATGCAATCAGCCTTGTTTTCTCAAGAAATCCTCGGCCCTTTTCAGGTCGGCAGGCGTGTCAATGCCAACGGTTTCCACGTCGGTTACGCCCACGCGAATGCGGTAGCCGTTTTGCAACCAGCGCAGTTGCTCAAGGCTCTCGGCCTTTTCAAGCGAAGACATGGGTAAGCTTGTCACCTTGCGCAGCACGTCGCGGCGATAGGCGTAGATGCCCAAATGCTTGAGATAAGGGAAGTGGTCAAGCCAAGTCTCTTCCTCCTTGCCGCGCACGAACGGAATGACCGAGCGCGAGAAATAGAGTGCGAACCCGTTGTTGTCGGTCACTATTTTTGGAGAGTTGGGATTCTTTACCGCGTCCATTGAGGTGAACGGCTTTCCAAGTGTGGCTATCTGTGTGAAAGGGTTGTCGAACAGCGCGCAAAGTGTCTCTATCTGCGATGGTTGGATGAAAGGCTCGTCACCTTGGACGTTGACAATGACATCGGCGTTGGCTCCGATTCTCTCGGCTGCCTCCTCTATCCTGTCTGTGCCGCTCTTGTGGTCAGCCCTCGTCATCACGGCCTTTCCGCCAAAGCGTTCCACGGCCTCGAAGATGCGGTTGTCGTCGGTGGCTACCCATGCCTCGGGCAGCACTTGGGTCACTTGTTCATACACGTGCTGAATGACGGGCTTGCCGGCAAGTAAGGCAAGCGGCTTGCCTGGAAAACGCGTCGAGGCATAGCGAGCGGGGATAATGGCTATAAACTGCATGATGTGTTGATTGATTACGCTGCAAAATTACAAAAAACAAATGCTCATAAATGATTAATATTGTTAAATCTTTATTTCGTAGTCATAAATAGGAACGCTGGATTGGGATTTTCTCGTTTTTTATGCCTATCTTTGAACCAACATTCTTATAAGAACAATAATCGTGAGACATTATATATTACAATTCTGTTTCTTGGCAATGCCTTTGTGCGTCTCTGCTCAGAAAATATCCATTGGCACCTGCGAGATAGAGGAGATGGGCGTAAAGGGGACATACAAGGGTGAGATGTCTTCGGGAAAGCCCAACGGCAAAGGCAGTGAGGTGTTTGAAAATGGTAACACCTACGATGGCGATTTCGTGAAAGGAAAGCGTCAGGGACACGGGGTCTATACTTTTGCCGATGGCGAGAAGTATGATGGCCAGTGGGTCTTGAACCAGCAACACGGGAGAGGCACTTATTATTTCAGCAACAACAACAAGTACGTGGGGCTTTGGTTTCGCGACTATCAACAAGGTCATGGCGTGATGTACTATTTCAACGGCGATGTGTATGACGGCGATTGGTTTCGCGACATGAGGCATGGGCACGGCAAGTACACGTTCTCCACGGGTGCCTATTATGACGGCCAATGGAACAATGACAAGAAAGAGGGCAAGGGCTTTTTCGACTGGGGCGATGGCAACACGTATCGTGGAAATTGGCTTGACAACCAGCGCTCAGGCTATGGCGTGAACAAGTATGCCGACGGTGACGTTTACAAGGGTATGTGGAAAGACGACATCCAGCAAGGCCGAGGCATATACCTTTTTCAGAACGGTGACCAGTATGAGGGCGACTATGATCAGGGCGAGCGCACTGGAGAAGGTATCTTCAGGTATGCCAACGGTGACCGTTACACGGGCCATTTCAATCAAGGCGAGCGCGATGGGGAAGGCACGTTTGTTTGGGCTAACGATGACAAGTATGAGGGGCATTGGAAAAACGACCAAATAAACGGTTACGGGAAACTGACCAAGAAGGATGGAGATGTCTATGAAGGCAACTTCCTCAATGGCAAGATCGATGGCGAGGTGATAATCCACTATGCCAATGGTTCTCGCTTTAAGGGCGTCTATAAGAATGGCAAGCGAAATGGCAAGTGCATAGAGGAGGCCAAGGACGGCAAGCGCTTCGAGGGAACCTATCTCAATGACATACGTGACGGGCGTTTCGTGGAGAAAGACGCCAACGGGCAGGTGACCTGTACCGGGCATTATGAGAGTGGCAAACGGTTTAACGACCAATAATAGGTCATACAACGTTTGTCATTCGACATCAGACAACTATCAATTCAACTCAATACAATGGTAAAAGAAAAACATATCGGTATTGTTGCTCATGACCACTATCTTGAGCCTTATGAGGATGCCATAAGGGGGCGCCACAATCATGCTGAATGGAAAATCGATCAACTTACGCAACATGGCAAGCAGTCGCTGTCCGACTTTGCCAATGGTTATGAATATTTCGGCCTGCATAAGATTCGCGGAGGCTGGGTCTTCAGGGAGTGGGCGCCAAACGCCACAGACATTTATCTCGTGGGCGACTTCAACGATTGGAAAGAAAGCGAGGATTACCGTTGTAAGAAGGTTGAAGGGACTGGCAACTGGGAGCTGAAGCTTCCCACGAAAGCCATGCGCCATGGCGACTTGTTCAAGATACACGTGAAATGGAACGGAGGCGAGGGTGAGCGCATTCCGGCGTGGGCCACGCGTGTGGTGCAAGACGAGCGCACGAAGATATTCTCGGCTCAGGTTTGGGCACCGCGGAAATACCATTGGAAGAAGGATAAGTTCACCCCTTCCCGCGACCCATTGCTCATATATGAGTGTCATATAGGCATGGCGCAAGACGCGGAGAAGGTGGGGTCGTACACGGAGTTCAAGGACAACGTGCTCCCGAGAATCGTGGACGACGGCTACAATGCCATGCAGGTGATGGCTATCCAGGAGCATCCATACTACGGCAGCTTTGGCTACCACGTAAGTTCTTTCTTCGCGCCGTCGAGCCGTTTTGGCACTCCGGAAGAGCTCAAGGCCCTCATCGATGCCGCCCACCAGAAGGGCATCGCGGTAATAATGGACATCGTGCATTCACATGCCGTGAAGAATGAGGTAGAAGGTCTTGGAAACCTCGCTGGCGACCCTAATCAATATTTCTATCCAGGCGATAGGCATGAGCACCCGGCGTGGGACAGCTTGTGTTTCGACTATGGCAAGGACGACGTGATTCATTTCCTGTTGTCAAACTGCAAGTATTGGCTTGAAGAGTTCCATTTCGACGGTTTCCGTTTCGACGGTGTCACGTCTATGCTTTATTACAGTCATGGCCTTGGCGAGGCCTTTACCAATTATGGGGATTACTTCAATGGCCATGAGGACGACAATGCCATTTGTTACCTTACCATGGCAAACAAGCTCATACACGAGGTTAACACGAAGGCCATAACCATAGCCGAGGATGTGAGCGGCATGCCTGGACTCGCGGCAAAGTTCAAGGACGGAGGATATGGCTTCGATTATAGGCTGGCAATGAACATACCTGATTATTGGATCAAGACCATCAAGGAGAGAAGAGACGAGGAATGGAAGCCAAGCAGCATATTTTGGGAGGTCAAGGATCGCCGTGCCGACGAGAAGACTATCTCTTATTGTGAAAGTCACGATCAGGCCTTGGTTGGCGACAAGACCATAATCTTCCGTCTCATAGACGCGGACATGTATTGGCATTTCAAGCATGGCGACGAGACCAACCTCGTAAACCGTGGCATTGCCTTGCACAAGATGATAAGGCTCGTTACCGCGGCTACCATGAATGGAGGATACTTGAACTTCATGGGCAATGAGTTCGGGCACCCGGAGTGGATTGACTTCCCGCGCGAGGGCAACGGATGGAGTTATAAGTACGCGCGTCGGCAATGGAACTTGGTTGACAATCAGGATTTGGACTATCATTACCTTGGAGACTTCGACAGGGCCATGCTTGAGGTGATAAAGAGTGAACGCAAGTTCAACCTTACCCCTGTCCAGGAAATATGGCACAATGATGGCGACCAGATTCTCGCTTTCGAGCGTGGAGACATCTTGTTCGTGTTCAATTTCTCGCCCACGAGGAGTTTTGCCGATTACGGCTTCCTGGTGAAGAAAGGCGAGTATCACGTGGTTCTCAATACGGATGCCAAGGCCTTTGGCGGCAATGGATTGGCAGATGACAGCGTGACCCATTTCACCAATTTTGACCCACTTTATGAAGCAGATGGAAAGGAATGGTTGAAACTCTACGTTCCGGCTCGTTCTGCCGTGGTTTTAAAAAAGAAATAATTTGATAATGTCAAATTCAGGACAATTCAAAGATGGCACAGGTATAATGAGATTGGTCTGTGCCATCTTTTTCATACTGTTCACGTTGCTTTATTTGAATAAGTATCAGCCAGACATCCTGGCTGTCACTCAGCACGTGTTGTCTCATGGTGCCACGCATTATAATAATGTGGTGGGCACGATTCTTATTACGTTGATATTGTGGCTGATTCAGGCTGCAATATACGCTGGTACGAAACTTAATCACCGGGCTCATGCGCTGACCTATTTGCCGTCAATGCTTTTGCTGGCGGTCTTGACCGACGTGTCGCCCAACCTGACCTCGGGCAATTATTTGGGTGTTTGGGCGTGGCTTTTCCCGCTGCTTATGGTAGTGTATGCTTGTGTGGTGTGGTTTTTCAAGCAGTTGGAGCCTATGGAACCAGCCTTGTTGTCCAGTGGCGTTTTCTCAAGGCTTACATGGGTAAACCTTCTTCAACTGGTGGCTTGCGCTTTCATCGTGTGTTCCATAGGTTGCTCAGATGCCGTGTTCCATAGCCGTATGCGCATTGAGAGTGAACTGATGAAAGGCGATTGCCATGAGGCGGTTGGCGTAGGGAGAACAGTGGCAAAGGTTGACAGTAGCATGTCGATGCTTCGCATAGTGGCATTGACAAAAGACCGTTCCCTTTGTGAGCGCCTGTTTGAGTATCCGCTTATCGGAGGCTCGGATGCCATGCTGCCAAATGAAAAATCGGTAAAGCTGATGATGCTTCCGGAAGATAGTGTTTATGCTATATTTGGCATTGTGTTCAAGGAAAAGATGAGGCCACTGACTTACCTTAAATGTGTTAACAAGAGCAAGTATGCTAATAAGGACTCAAGAGATTGGCTCTTGTGCGCCTATTTACTCGATTGCGACCTTGACCATTTTGCCACAGCATTGCCGCGGTATTATAAGGTCAACAAGCCTTTGCCCAAGGCTTTTCGTGAGGCCTTGGTGCTATATAATCATTTGAGAAAAAGACCTTTGGTTATTTATAAGGATCCAGCAATGGATGCCGATTATGAGGATTTCAAGAAAGTGTATTACCAAACCTCAAACGCTATCGCTCGCTTGTCAAATGTCAAGGATGGCTATGGCACTACTTATTGGTTCTATTATTTGTCCCATTCAGGCAGCTTGCGCCATTGATTAGCCAATGGCTTAATGGCGCGTTACCTTGTCGTTGATTGTTGACGCTATGACGTAAATCAACATCACAACCCACCATGACCCTAAGAAACCAGCCATGAAACCATTGCCGGCTACCCCTTGGTAAATGGTTGACGCTATTATGATTGTGGCAGACAGTCCGATGAAGGAATAGCGAAGCTCATTGCCTTTCCAGTTCCAATGCTTGAACTTCAACGCAAACATTGGTATCTCGGAAATAAGCAAGTAAGAGCTAAGAAACATCAGCAGTATGACAATGATCGCGCCAGCTGCCAACGTGTTGAGCCAGCTGCCAATGCTGATAATCAAAGAGCCCCAAAACAATGCGTTGGCTGGTGTCGGCAGACCAATGAAGCCCATCGACTGACGCTCGTCAAGGTTGAACTTGGCGAGTCGCAGTGCGGAGAACGCCGCCATGACGTAGGCCACGAAAGGGATGTAGTCGGTAATTGAGCCCAACCAAGTGGGATATTGCATTATCAAGAGTTGGGAGAAAATGATGGTCGATGGTGCCACGCCAAACGTCACGTCGTCTGCAAGTGAATCGAGCTCCTTGCCTATTGGCGAGGAAATGTGCAGTGCCCTTGCGCTCATGCCGTCAAAAAAGTCGAACACGGCTCCTATGATAATCCAAAGAAGTGCCAAGTCAGGGCTGGCGAAAAAAGCGAAACAAGTTGCTACGCAACCTGACATGAGGTTGCAACAAGTTAATATGTTAGGAAAATTAATCAGTTTCATTTCTTCAATTTAGCGATTATCGTCTGGTCGCCAACGGTTTTTTGGTTCATTTCGACGCACACCTCCGAGTCGATAGGCAAGAAAATGTCAACGCGCGAACCAAGTTTTATGAAGCCTAAGTGCTCATCGATAAAGCATTCCTCGCCCTCCTTGGCGTATGTCACGATTCTTCTTGCCACGGCACCTGCTATTTGGCGACAGAGAATGTCTGTGCCGTCTTCGGTTGTTATCATGGTGTCGGCGTGCTCATTTTCCATGCTCGCCTTTGGTAGCCACGCCTTGTGATAGTTGCCGTTGAAATGCTTGACGAATTTAACGTGGCCGTCCACTGGAAACCAGTTGGCGTGAACATTGGTGACGCTCATGAATATGGAAATCTGTATGCGCCTGTCGTGGAAGTAAGTCTTTTCGTCCACTTCCTCAATGACCACGACTTTTCCGTCCGCGGGAGCTACGACAATGCCGTCAGTGTCTTCTTGGTTGAAATAGCGCACGGGGCATTGGTAGAAATTCACCGCGATGGCATAAATTATGCCGGCAATGACGATGAATGTCCAGAAAGGCCAAGGCGTGGCTATGAAATTCCAAAGCAGAAGGCCGATTACGACAATTGCCGTGATGCCACCTACAAGCTGGTCTATTCCCTCCCTGTGTATATGTATTTTCTTGAGTTTCTTGATTCTTTTCCCCATGACTATGATTTTGTCTATAAAAGACGAGGTTTTCAATATTATACTTATGCAAAGGTAATCTTTTTCTGTTGAATACGCAAATAGTTTTCAGGCGAATGTGAAATTATTTTCATTCTTCTTTTGGGTATGTCAATTATTCGGAGTAACTTTACACTCATAATCACAGCTTTCATGGAAGATTTTGTACATCTGCACGTTCACACACATTATAGCATTCTTGACGGACAGTCGAAAGTGAGCCACCTTGTCGACAAGGCTATAAACAATGGCATGAAAGGCATGGCCATCACAGACCATGGTGTCATGTACGGCATAAAGGAGTTTGCCGACTATTGCGCCTCTGTGAACAAGAAGCGCAAGAAGGAAGGCCTGGATCCTTTCAAGCCCATCTTTGGATGCGAGATGTATGTCGCTCATCACCATAAGGAGGACAAGGACAAGTCGGCAGGTGACAGTTCAGGCTATCACCTCATAGTGCTTGCCAAGAATTATCATGGCTATAAGAATCTAATAAAGTTGGTCAGTAGGTCGTGGGTGGATGGTTATTATTACAAGCCCAGGACTGACCGATACGACCTTGAAAAATACCATGAAGACCTTATCGTCAGTTCGGCGTGCCTCGGGGGTGAGATACCGCAGAAAATCATGGCGGGCGACATCAAGGGGGCGCGGGAGACGGTGGAGTGGTACCACAACTTGTTTGGCGATGACTTTTACTTGGAGCTTCAGCGTCACCAGGTCACAGATCCCTCGTTGCATGCCAATCGCGAGACGTACCCTTTGCAGCAAAAGGTAAATAGGGTCTTAATGCAGTTTGCCAAGGAATATGGCATAAAGCTCATTTGCACAAACGATTGCCA
>DJQL01000064.1:3594-3896 GCA_002437565.1 Prevotella sp. UBA6387 | reverse complement strand
TACACCAAGCAAGAGTGGTTCAAGACTCGAGAGGAGATGAACGCCATATTCTCGGATGTCCCAGAGGCGTTGTCAAATACTCTTGAGATACTCGACAAGGTGGAGATTTACAGCATAGACCATGGCCCCATAATGCCGTTTTTCCCAATTCCAGAGAGTTTTGGCACGGAGGAGGAGTGGCATTCCAAGTTCACGGAGGAACAACTGTATAAGGAGTTTACCACCGACGAGAATGGCGACAACCCTTTGCCCAAGGACAAGGCCGATGCCGTGATTGAGCGTCTTGGCGGTTACGACAAGGT
>DJQL01000064.1:0-3484 GCA_002437565.1 Prevotella sp. UBA6387 | reverse complement strand
TTTGAGCTACACGTCATGAAGACCATGGGTTTCCCGGGATACTTCCTTATAGTGCAAGACTTTATCAATGCCGCTCGCGACAAGTTGGGTGTCTGGGTTGGGCCTGGGCGTGGTTCCGCGGCAGGTTCAGTGGTGGCTTATTGCTTGGGCATCACCAAGATAGACCCACTTAAATACGACTTGCTTTTTGAGCGCTTCCTTAACCCTGACCGTGTGAACTTGCCTGATATTGATACCGATTTCGATGATGATGGTCGCGGAAAGGTGTTGCAATGGGTAATGGACAAGTATGGCAAGGAAAACTGTGCGCATATCATTACCTATTCGAGCATGGCAACGAAAAACTCCATTGCCGACGTGGCCCGAGTGGAGAAGTTGCCATTGGCGCGTTCCAATGAGCTTAAAAAAGCCATCCCCGACCGTTTGCCTGACGGCATGAAGATGAATCTCGCCAATGCCATCAAGTGCACGCCAGAGCTTCGCGAGGCAGAAAGCTCTATGGATCCGAGGGAGCGCAACACCATAAAATACGCGAGAATGCTTGAGGGCACCATCCGTGGAACTGGCATTCACGCTTGCGGTTTCATCATTTGCCGTGACCCTATCAGCGATTGGGTGCCAGTGTCAACGGCGGATGACCCCGACTTCCCTGACCGAAAGTGTGACGTGACGCAATATGACGGCCATGTCATTGAGTCGACAGGACTTATCAAGATGGACTTCCTCGGCTTGAAGACTCTATCAGAGCTGAAAGAGGCGGTAAAGGTAGTCAAGCAGACCACGGGAGAGGACATAGACCTCGACAACATCCCTATCGACGATGAGCTCACCTATAAGCTATATCAAGAGGGGCGCACCATAGGCACGTTCCAGTTTGAGTCGCCCGGAATGCAGAAATACCTCAAAGAACTACACCCGACCGTATTCGAGGACCTTATAGCCATGAACGCCCTTTATAGGCCTGGACCAATGGACTATATACCAGAGTTCATCGCCAGAAAGAAAGACCCGGCCCGTATCAAGTATGACATTCCTTGCATGGAAAAATACTTGAAGGACACCTATGGCATTACGGTATATCAAGAGCAGGTGATGCTCCTGTCTCGTCAGCTTGCCAATTTCACCCGAGGCGAGAGCGATGCCTTGCGTAAGGCCATGGGTAAGAAGAAAAAGGCCATTGTAGACGCGATGAAGCCTAAGTTCCTGAAGCAAGGTGCGGAGAATGGTCACGACCCGAAGATATTGGAGAAGATTTGGGGCGACTGGGAGAAGTTCGCCTCTTACGCTTTCAATAAGTCGCATGCCACTTGCTATTCCTGGGTGGCTTACCAGACGGCTTACCTTAAGGCTCACTATCCTGCCGAATACATGGCTGCCCTAATGACGCGTCGTTTCTCCGACATCGGAGAGATAACAAAACTCATGGAGGAGTGCAAGTCATTGGGCGTGCCCACGCTTGGGCCCAGCGTCAATGAGAGTTATGCCGAGTTTGGTGTCAACGGTAAGGGTGAGATAAGGTTTGGCCTGTCAGCCATCAAGGGCATGGGCTCGGGTGCCGCTGCCGCCATTGTCAGCGAGCGCAAGGCTCATGGCCCATACAAGGACATATATGACTTCGCTGAGCGTGTCAGCTTGAAAGATGTCAACCGCAAGGCCTTTGAGAGCCTTGCCCTTAGTGGGGGCTTCGACTGCTTCAATCTGATGCGCGAGCAGTATCTTGCGTCCAATTCGAAGGGCGAGGTGTTTCTCGACAGTCTCGTGCGCTTCGGTCAACAATATCAGCAGGACAAGAAAGAGCAGGTCAATTCCTTGTTCGGCTCCATGGATACGGAAGTCGCCTTGGCGTTGCCGCAACCACCAAAGACGGAGGAGTGGAGCAGCATCGAAAAGCTGAGCAGGGAGAAAGAGCTGGTAGGCATATACCTATCTGCGCATCCTCTCGACGATTTCTCGATCGTCTTGAACAACATGTGCAACACCGCTTGCGTTGAGGTTGGCGACCGTGGAAAGCAAGAAGAACTGGCACAGCGTGAGGACATAACCTTTGGCGGCATAGTGACCAAGGTGACACAGAAATTCACCAAGCGCGGCAGTCCATTCGGTCTTGTCACGCTTGAGGATTTCAGCGGCTCAGGAGAAATAGCCCTCTTCGGTGAGGAGTGGGGCAAGTGGAACGGAAAGCTCTCCATGGGTTGCTCGGTGTTCGTGAAGGCGAGATACGTGAAGCTCTATCCCACGAGCCAGTCTTATTCGCTCGCCATACAAAACGTAGAGTATCTCCAGACGGTGAAAAACGAGCGAATAGAGAAGTTCACGATAAACGTGCCCAGCAAGGTCATCGACGACACGCTTGTCAGCGACTTGATGTCGATTATCGGTGATGCTCCTGGTCCTACGGAATTGTATTTCAACGTCATAGACGAGGAAAGCCATGTCAACGTACTCTTGCGGTCAGACAGGCGGCAGATAGAGGTAGGCAAGGAACTCGTGCAATATATTGACGATAGATCCGACATGAGCTATCATGTCAATTAACATAACAATAAACAAACTATAATAAGCAGTAATGAAGATTTCGATCAAGTCATTGGACAACATCCATGAGGCAGCCCGTGAGTTTATCAAGAACATGGGCAGTGGCCACGTCTTCGCTTTCTATGGCAAGATGGGAGCTGGAAAGACGACATTCATCAAGGCCGTGTGCGAGGAGCTTGGCGTGGACGACGTTATCACGTCACCAACCTTTGCCATCGTCAACGATTATACTTCCTCCAAAGACGACAGCCACATTTTCCATTTCGATTTCTATCGAATCAAGAAGTTGGAGGAGGTCTATGACATGGGTTATGAAGACTACTTCTACAGTGGCAGCCTTTGCTTCATAGAGTGGCCGGAACTCATCGAAGACATCCTTCCTGGCGATGCCGTGAAAGTCACTATCACGCAGAACGAGGACGGCAGCAGGGTGATAGAATTCTAATATTTGTATTTTCTTGCGTAAAGTTTGCCAGAATGAAACTAATTGCTTACTTTTGCAAATAAACATCATTTAATTAAGAAAGGAATAGACAATGACAGTAGAAGTAACAGCTGACAACTTTGAGAAGCTGAAGAATGGTGACCTGCCACTTGTTGTAGACTTATGGGCAACGTGGTGCGGTCCATGTCGTATGGTTGGTCCAATCATGGAGGAGCTCTCCAACGAATACGAGGGTAAGGTCGTGGTAGGCAAGTGCGACATCGAGGAGAACGAAGACATACCAATGCAATATGGCGTGCGCAACATCCCGACCATATTGTTCTTCAAGAACGGCCAGCTCGTCGATAAGTTTGTTGGCGCGGCTGCGAAAAGCAAGTTCCAAGAGAAGTTCGACAAGCTTATTGAAGGTTAAGACGAAACTTTCCTTTATATAAGAATTTCATTAGACTCATAAAAAAGGCGGAAGCCATAGGAGACGTTGTTTCTCTTATGGCTTCCGCCTTT
>DJQL01000017.1 GCA_002437565.1 Prevotella sp. UBA6387 | reverse complement strand
GTGCAGTGGTATGCCCTGCAAGAGCTTTACAAGCTCTATCCTGATCATGATCCCATGGGAGAAGACGCTAAACGAGCCGACATGATAAACAAGGTGTGTGGCTCAAAGCGGATTCGAGAGCTTTTCCTGCGTCGTCATCAATGGCAAGACGCAAAGGAATACTGGGACAAGGACGTAGACAACTTCCGTAAGACCGCTAAGAAATACTACCTTTACAAATGAATACAAACAATACGACCAAGACTACAAAGAGTCAGCGCATACTTTCAGTTGACATTCTCCGTGGTATCACCATCTCGGGCATGATTCTTGTCAACAACCCTGGTGGCCCAGAGGAAGACTCCTTCACGCCGCTTACCCATGCCGAGTGGATAGGCTTGACGCCCACGGACCTCGTGTTCCCTACGTTCATGTTCATCATGGGAATTACCACCTACCTCTCGCTTCGCAAGTTCAACTTCTCTTGGTCTAAGAAATGCGCTTCCAAGATAGCCAAGCGTGCTTTCTTGCTTTGGGGTATTGGCCTTGCCATAGCGTTGTTGTTGACCATGATTCGTGGGGCATTGCATCCAGATAGCTGGAATGGCTTTGGCTATATGTTCGCTCATCTCCGCATTCTTGGCGTGTTGCCACGATTGGGCATCTGTTATGGATTGGCTGCGGTTGTTGCCATCAGCGTGAAACATAAGTTCATTCCATGGCTTATAGCCATATTGTTCGTTGGCTATTATGCACTCCTCGAGTTTGGAAATGGCTATGCGCACGATGATAGCAACATCCTTGCCGTTATTGATAGTATAGTGCTCGGCGCGGACCATGTGTACAGATGGGATACGCCAGATCCTGAAGGCTTGCTGTCCACGTTGCCCGCTCTTGGCCATGTGCTCATAGGCTTCTGCGTGGGTAAGGTAATAATGAGGCTTAAAGACCTTAACGACAAGATAGAACGCCTTTTTGTCATTGGCTCCGTGTTGGTTTTTGCCGGAGTCCTCCTTTCGTATGTTTGCCCGATAAGCAAGAAATTGTGGACGCCAACGTTCGCTATGACTACCTGCGGCATAGCCAGCACATTGCTCGCGCTCATGACGTGGATCATCGACAAGAAACACAAGCGAGGTCGACTTACGGAGTTTTTCCATGTCTTTGGCGTAAACCCATTGGCCCTCTATGTGCTTTCCGACATATTGCTCATACCTTTCTGCATGTTGCCAATTTTCGGAGGCAAAACTTTGCAGGAGTTCTGCTTCGATGACATGCTCTCGTCTTTCCTTCCGTTGCCGTTGGCCTCGCTTGCCTGGGCATGCTTCTTCGTGGTGTGCTGCTGGATAGTGGGCTTGTGGCTTTACAAGAAGAAAATTTACATTAAGCTATAAAACATTTTATTTATCATGATACTTTTAGCAGACAGCGGCTCCACCAAGACGGATTGGGGCTTAGTGGAAAACGGCAAACTCGTGAAACGCCTCCGCACCAGTGGAATGAATCCATTTCAGATGTCGGAAGAGGCGATTGCCGAGGAGATAAAGAATAATCTTGTGCCAGAGCTTCCAAGTACCACGCTTGACGAGGTGCACTTCTATGGTGCGGGCTGCACAAAGGAAAAGCAACCAATCGTGGAGCGCGCACTTCGTGCCAATCTCACAATCAATGGTGAGTGTGAGGTGGCGAGCGACATGCTTGGTGCCGCTCGTGGCATTTGTGGTCATAAGCCCGGCATAGCCTGTATTCTTGGCACAGGCAGCAACTCTTGCTCTTACGATGGCAAGAACCTCGTTAAGAACGTTTCACCGTTAGGGTTCATTCTTGGCGACGAGGGCAGTGGAGCTGTGCTTGGCAAGCTTCTTGTGGGTGACGTGTTGAAAAACCAGATGCCAGAAACCGTCACAAAACGCTTCTTTGAGAAGTACAGGCTTACTTCAGCCGAGATTATTGACAGGGTATATCGTCAGCCTAAGCCAAACACTTTTCTCGCCTCGTTTGTGCCATTCCTTGAGGAAAACATCGAAGAACCGAAAATCTACAACTTGATAAAAGAGAGTTTCCGTTCGTTCCTCCGTCGCAATGTCATGCAGTATGATGGCTGGCAAACATTGCCAATTGGCTTCAATGGCAGTATAGCCAAGATATACAAGAAGCCCCTTCTTGAGGCTCTTGAGGAAGAAGGCATGCACCTCGGCAGAATCATTCAGGCTCCGATGGAGGCCATGGTGGAGTATCACGTAGAAAAATAAAGAAACGAAATGGAAAAATTCACGAAGATTACCGAACAGCCGTCACTGTATGACAGTCTTGAGAAGAAAAGTGTCCATGAGCTATTGACCGATATCAATCACGAGGATCAAAAGGTGGCTCTCGCCGTTGAGAAAGCCATACCCCAAATAGAGGCTCTTGTGGAGCAAATCGTGCCTCGCATGAAGCGTGGCGGCAGAATCTTCTACATGGGTGCTGGCACCAGCGGCCGTTTGGGTGTGCTTGATGCCTCAGAGTTGCCCCCAACGTTTGGTGTTCCTCCCACGATGGTATATGGTCTTATAGCCGGTGGCGACACGGCTTTGCGCAATGCCGTCGAGAAGGCGGAGGATGACCCTGCGCACGGATGGCAGGAGCTGGAGCAACATGGCATAGACAAAGACGATACCGTCATTGGCATAGCCGCCTCGGGTACCACTCCTTATGTCATAGGCGCATTGAAAGCAGCACGCGAGCATGGTTGTCTCACGGGTTGCGTCACCTCCAACCCTGGCACGCCAATGGCAGATGCCTGCGAATATCCCATTGAGATGATTGTCGGCCCCGAATTTGTCACAGGGTCCTCGCGCATGAAGTCGGGCACGGGCCAGAAGATGATTCTCAACATGATATCAACCACTGTCATGATACAATTGGGTCGTGTAAAGGGCAACCGCATGGTCAATATGCAGCTTACCAACAAGAAGCTCGTTGATCGCGGCACTCGAATGGTAATGGACTATACCGAGTTGTCTTATGATGAAGCCAACGCGCTCCTGTTGAAGTATGGGTCGGTTAAGAAAGCCGTGGACGCTTTCAAGGCTCAATAGTGGAGCCGTTGAGCTTTTCCACGTATTCCCACAGCTTCTTATAAAACGGATGCCGTGTCAACGTCGCCACGTCGCCGAGGATTATAAGTTTCATCCTCGCGCGCGTCATGGCGACGTTCATTCGTCTTAGGTCTCTCAAGAAACCTATCTCCCCGTTCTCGTTGGCTCGCACCATGGATATGAGTATGATGTCTCTTTCCTGCCCTTGAAATCCGTCTACGGTATTCACGGTAATAAGCCTGCGGTATGGCTTGAAAAACTCGCGTCGCATGATCATACGCCGTAAGTATTGCACTTGCGCGCGATATGGAGATATTACGCCCACGTCTATCTGCTCGTCAAGTATGCGTTGTTTCCCAATCTTCGTGAAGTAGGCTTGCAGGCTGTCGATGGTCAGTGTGGCCTCACCTTTGTTTATGCGCCCGAAGCTCTCGCCAACGAACTGCTCCTTGCTGCCGGGCTCGTCTTCGCCCACGTCTATCTGCCCCGTATCGAGCCAGAGGATTGGCTGGTCGAAGTTGAGTATGCTCTTGCGCTGCATTATCTCAGGCGCAGTGGTCACCTTGCCGTCATAGAACCAGTCGGAAGAGAACTTCATTATCTCATCGTTCATGCGATATTGCACGTTGAGCAGCGTCACGCATTCAGGCTTGTTCTCTACTATTCGCTCCATTAGCGTTTTCCCAAGTCCGCCTTTCAATGCCGCTATGCTTTTTACCGTAGGAGGCAACTGGCAGTGGTCGCCAGCAAGCACGACGCGGCTAACTCTTCGCATCGGAATCCAACATGCGGCTTCAAGGGCTTGCGCTGCTTCATCGATGAAGAGCGTTCCGAATTTCATTCCCTCAAGCAACCGGTTGGCTGAGCCTACCAGTGTGGAGGCTATCACGCGGGCCTCGCCGAAGAGCTCGGCGTTTATTCGAATCTCCAGTTCGGTTGCGCGCGATTTCAGTCGTTCCAGTTTCTGGTGGAAGTTGTCGTCGCGCCCTTTCTTTTTTCTTCTTAGTTCCCTTATGGCTTTGCGTATTGACCATAGCTGCGGGTAGTCGGGGTGAGCCTCGAACCGCCGTTCATAAGTGAAGCTGAGCATCTTGTCGTTGACGCGTGTCGGGTTGCCAATGCGCAGCACGTTTATCCCACGGTCAACGAGCCTCTCGCAAATCCAGTCCACCGCCATGTTGCTTTGCGCGCAAACCAGCACTTGGCTCTCTCGCATCAAGGTCTCGTTGATGGCCTCCACGAGGGTCGTCGTCTTGCCTGTGCCTGGAGGCCCATGCACGATAGCCACGTCCTTGGCCCATAGCACCTCGTTGACGGCGTGTTCTTGGGCCTTGTTAAGCCAAGGGAAAGACATCGCGTCAAACGAGAACCTTTCCGCTGGTGCCTTGGAATAGAAGAGGTCTCGCAGATGAGCCAACCTGTTGTTCTTGGCATTGATGACTCGATCCAAGGCATCGAACATCACACGGTAACTCGTCTCGTCGAACGAAAGCTGCACGCCTATTGGCCTATCGCTGCTTTGCAGGTCGAGTGCGTGACCTTCGGGAATCACGATTACCATTCTGTTTCCATCTGCATAAGACACTGTTCCGGTGAATGAGAAATAATGTATTGATATTCCTTTGTCATTAGCGTTAGCCTTGTTAGGCTTTGGCTGCGAGATGGAAAAAAACATCACGGTCTTTCCGTACTCGAAATTATGCTCAATGTCAGAGTCCTGTGTCCGTGTTAATTCTATTGTCATCTGGTTGAGCGAGTTGTAGCGCGTCGCCCCAACGCTTATGGGAAACCAGGCGTCGCCTCGTTTCACCTTGCGCTCTAAGCCTATGGCTTCCGTCTGTTTTCGAAATGCCTCTTTCTCCGTTTGGTACTCCATTTGGAGTAATAAACGTTGCTGTTGTAATGACAGGATTGCTGGGTTGTTCATACGAATGCAAAGGTAAGCATTTTCTTCCAAAAATTGAAACAAAGACAGAGTAGCAAAAAAGGATGCGGTATGCGGAATATTATCTTAAATTGTGCAAAATATCAATGCAAAGATTTGTTTGTTAATATAAAAAGGCTACCTTTGCATCAAATATAGGCAATTGGCTTGCCGTGATGGTGGAATGGTAGACACGAGGGACTTAAAATCCCTTGGCCAGTAATGGCTGTGCGGGTTCGAGTCCCGCTCGCGGCACACAACCTTTAATAATAAATTTATTATGCGTAACCATCTGATTTTTTCTTTATCAGCATGTTCTATGCTTTTGTTGGCTTCATGCTCTAAAATGGGGCCTCTTTCCGCGGACAATTTCTCGGTAGCCCCTAATCCTCTTGAGGCTGTTGGTGGCCAAGTGCCTGCTACGATAGACGGCACTTTCCCTGTTAAATACATGAAGAAAAAGGCTGTCGTGACTGTCACTCCGGAGCTTCGCTATGGCAATGGCCTCGTGACAAAGGGCAATGGCGCAACTTTCCAGGGTGAGAAAGTTCAGGGCAACAACCAGACTATCTCATACAAGCTGGGTGGTAAGTACACGATGAAAACTTCATTCCCTTACAACGCTGATATGCAGCAGAGTGAGATGTATCTCACGTTCGACGCTCGCAAGGGTAAGAAAGTCTATAATGTGCCAGCCGTGAAAGTGGCTACTGGCGTAATCGCCACTGCCGAGCTTTACAAGAAGACCATGGACAACGCTGGCGCGTGCATAGCTCCTGATAGCTTCCAGCGCGTAAAGGATCAGAAGGTTCAGGCCAATGTCAAGTTCCTTATCAACCAGGCTAATCTTCGTCAGAGCGAGTTGAAGAACAACTCGGTCAAGGAGTTTGTGAAGATGCTTAAGTCTATCAACGCTGACCGTAAGGGCTTGAACATGAAGAATGTCGAGGTCGCCGCTTATGCTTCTCCTGATGGTGGCTTCGCATTCAACGACAAGTTGTCAAAGAATCGTGAGAAGGTCTCCACTGGATACGTCAACAAGCAGCTCAAGGCCGCTAAGCTTGGTGGTACCGACGTGGACGCTCACTACACGGCTCAAGACTGGGAAGGTTTCAAGGAGCTTGTTGCTGCAAGCAACTTGCAGGACAAGGACGTTATTCTCCGAGTGCTTGAGATGTACAAGGATCCTGCCGAGCGTGAGAGCCAAATCAAGAACATGAGTGAAGGTTTCCGCGAGCTCGCCACTGGCATCTTGCCAGAGCTTCGTCGTAGCCGTCTCATCATCAATTATCAGACAGTTGGTCGTAGTGATGACGAAATCAACGAGCAGTATGCCGCTGATCCTTCAAAACTGAGCGAGGACGAGCTTCTATATGCCGCAACCCTCACGAACGATCCATCCAAGAAGGCTGAGATTTACCAGAAGGCTTCTGAACTCAACAACAACGACTACCGTTCACTCAACAACCTCGCCGCCCTCGCTTTCAACCGTGGCGACTTGAATGCCGCTAAGCAGTATATAGACGAGGCAAAGTCAAAGGGCAATGCTCCTGAGGCTTACGCTAACCTTGCGCTTATCGCCTTGAAGAACGGCAACACAAGCGAGGCTGAGAGCTATATCTCAAAGGCAAGCGACGCTAATGGTTTGAACGAGGTACTGGGCAACTTGAACATCGCAAAGGGTAACTATGCTCAGGCAGTGAAGAACTTTGGCAACTCAGCTACTAATAGCGCGGCTCTCGCACAGCTCCTCACCAAGGACTATGCCACCGCTCTTTCTACACTCAACAACGTGAAGAACGCCGATGGCATGACAGAGTATCTGAAGGCCATTGTCAACAACCGCATGGGCAACACCTCTGCGGCTAAGGCTGCCCTCGACAAGGCAAAGACGCTCGACAAGGCTCTTGCAGCTTACGCTTCAAAGGATCTTGAACTTGCCAACTTGAAGTAATTGGAAACATATTAGGTTTTAATAAGGAGCCATAGAGCCAGACGTTTGGCTCTATGGCTTTTTCTTTTTCATTATCATGCCACGCAACTTATTTCTTCTTTTTGCACTTCTCCTTCTTGTCTCGTGTGGTGAGGACAGCAAGCACTTCAAGATTGAAGGGCGACTTTTGCAGATGAACCAAGGCGAGTTCTATGTCTATAGCAATGACCAATGCGTCAATGGCATAGATACCATCAAGGTGCAGGGCGGACGCTTCTCCTATGAGATACCCTGCACATCGCCTTCCACGCTGACCATAGTCTTCCCAAATTTCTCTGAGACGCCAGTGTTTGCAGAACCTGGGAAATCGGTCGAGATGGATGGTGATGCTTCTCATCTTAAGATGTTGGAGATAAAAGGCACCAAAGACAATGAGTTGATGACATCTTTCCGCGCCCAGATAGCCGCGGCTTCGCCACCTGAGGCTAAACGCCTCGCCGAGGCGTTCATCAGCGGCCACCCCGATTCTCCTGTGGCAATATGGCTGTTGAGAAAATATTTTATTGCCACTTTCACTCCCGATTACGACACTGCCGGCAGATTGATGAATACATTGCTGAAAAACCAGCCGGGCAATGCCAGCCTCAGGCTTTTGGCACAGAGCGTGGAAAAGCTAAGAACCAGCAGCGTCGGAAACAAGTTGCCGTCGTTTACCACATACGATATCAATGGTCGTCTTGTTTCCTCCTCCGATTTGTCCGTGGGCACGGCTGTCATTCTCGTTTGGGCTACATGGAGTTATGACAGTAGCGACTTGATGAGGCATTTGCAAAATCTATACGAGAATAAGAAGTTCAAGGTTCTCGCCATAAATGTAGATCCAAGCAAGTACGATTGTCGAGGCTACATGAAGAGCAATGGCGTAAATTTCCCTGTCGTTTGCACGGGCGATATGTTTGAGACCCCAGTGCTCAAGCAGTTAGGGCTTCAATCAACATGCGACCTCCTGCTCGTGAAAAACGGAATAATTAGAGGTGTGAACCTTTCCACGCCTGATTTAGACAAGGAGCTGAGTAACTAACCAATCTGTTTATCCTAACCAATCTACCTATGCTTGTAAAAACCTATTCCGCCGCAGTCAATGGCCTTCAAGTCACCACGGTGACCATTGAGGTGAGTTTGCTGAAGGGTGTCATGTACCATCTTACGGGCCTTGGCGATGTTGCAGTCAGGGAGGGGCGTGATCGCATTGCCGCCGCGATGCAATACAACGGCATGAAGTTTCCCAAGGCAGACATCACCGTGAACATGGCGCCTGCCGACCTCAAGAAGGAAGGCAGTGGCTTTGACCTGCCCCTTGCCATAGCCATCCTTGCCGCCGACGGACAGATTCCTGCCGACTCTATTGGCGAGTACATGATGCTTGGCGAGTTGGGCCTCGATGGAAAGTTGCAGCCTGCGAAGGGCGTCTTGCCAATAGCTATCAAGGCGCGTGCCGAACATTTCAAGGGGTTGATAGTGCCCAAGCACAACGAGCGTGAGGCCGCCATCGTGAACAATGTGGATGTTTACGGCATGGAGTCGTTGAACGATGTCATAGACTTGCTGTCGCGTCAGCGAGAGTTTGAGCCATGTTTCGTGGACACGCGCAAGGAGTTTTTCAAACAACAATACGATTTTGATCTCGACTTTTCTGATGTCCGTGGCCAGGAAACGGTCAAGCGCGCCTTGGAAGTGGCCGCGGCTGGAGGACACAATGTCATAATGATAGGTCCTCCCGGCTCAGGCAAGAGCATGATGGCAAAACGCCTGCCGTCCATTCTTCCTCCTCTCACATTGAGCGAGAGCCTTGAGACCACCCAAATCCACTCTGTCGCTGGCACGCTAAAGCAAGGCTCAGCGCTGATTTCCCAACGTCCTTTTCGTGCTCCACATCACACTATTTCCGAAGTTGCCCTTGTGGGAGGTGGCATGAATCCTATGCCAGGTGAGATTAGCCTTTCCCATAATGGCGTGTTGTTCTGCGATGAGTTGCCTGAGTTCAACAAGCACACCTTGGAAGTGTTGCGTCAGCCGCTTGAGGATAGGCAGATTACCATTAGCCGCGCAAAATACTCAGTCACTTATCCTGCTTCGTTCATGTTCGTGGCATCCATGAACCCTTGTCCTTGTGGTTATTATGGCGACCCGACTCACCATTGTGTCTGCACGCCAGGGCAGATACAGCGTTACCTAAACAAGATTTCAGGCCCATTGATGGACCGCATCGACATCCAATGCGAGATTTCCGCCATACCATTCAAGGAACTAAGCAAGGCACAACCTGGAGAACCGTCGTCGAAGATTCGCGAGCGTGTCATTGCTGCGCGTGCCATACAGACGAAACGATACGATGGCATTGCCGGTGTCCATTGCAACGCGCAGATGACGGAGAAGATGATACACGAGCATGCCGAGCCTGATGCCGCCGGCCTTGAACTGCTCCGTACTGCCATGGAGCGGCTAAGCCTCTCTGCGCGAGCCTACAGTCGCATACTTAAGGTTGCACGAACCATTGCCGACCTCGACCATTCCGAGAAGGTTGAGTCAAGACATATAGCCGAGGCCATAGGCTATCGCCAGCTTGACCGTGGCGACTGGGCAGAGAGAGGACTTTGACATCTTTAAGTTCTATGTTAGCTTGTGTGGGTAACATTTTATATATTGTCTCTAATTGTCTCTATTGTCGTTAAGACAAGTTCGATTCAGTGCTCATTGTGCAACTGCCTGAAAATTAACCTGTTAGTCTTTTGGGCGCAAAGCCGTTGCGATTCAAGCGTAAAGGCATCGCGATTCAAGCGTGAAGGCGACGCGATTCAAGCGTAAGGGCGACGCGATTCAAGCGTAAAGCCGATGCGCTTAAAACGTGACAAAAAAGCAAGCGAGTTGCTGATTGATTTCACGTCTTGTTTTTGTTGAAAATGTCCCCTGTCCGCAAAGTTTGCGATAAAGCCGCATTAATCGCATAAAATATTTGTTACTACGAGAGAAAATCCCTATTTTTGTCAATAAACCCCAAAACTTTATCAATCCAAATCATTGCTTATGAAACCTGAAAACATCAATCTTTTGCGCATTGCCTTATTTACCCTTTTTGCCCTCGTCATGGGCTCATGCCAACGTTTGGCAAACGAGGATCCTGACCAACCAACGGGAGAAAAATCGATGGTCAAGTTCAAGATTAGCCAGTTTGAGACCTTGCCGTTCTCAACGGCACAGTCTCGTTCACAGCCTGTCTCCGAGTTGTGCAAACAGATTGACCTTGCAGTGTTCCAAGGTGGGGAGCGTGTGGAAAAGGTCACGCAGAAATATGGCGACAAGGATTTTGGCACGCTTTCCGTTGCCCTCGCCTCTGATTCTTATAAGGTCGTGATAATCGCCCATAATCAAGACAAGACCCCTACGACGACCAATGCCGAAAAGATAACGTTCAGTGGCGACCTGTCCGACACGTTCTCGTGGAGCGATGACATCACGGTCAATGAGGGCAATGGCCTTGACGTGGATGTCAGCATGCGCCGTGCCGTGGCGATGGTCAGGTTCATCACCACCGACAATATTCCCGATGATGTCTCAACCCTGCAGTTCTATTACACCGGAGGCAGCTCCACCCTTGACGGCGTGACGGGTAATGGATGCGTCAACTCCCGCCAGACGGTCAAGTTCTCCATTTCCGACGACATGAAAGGCCAGACGGCGACGTTTGAGATTTACACTTTTCCAAAGAGCGACAGCAAAGAGTTGAAGATAGAGATGACAGGCCTCGATCCAACAGGCAAGACAGTCCATAGCCGCACATTCGAGAATGTGCCAGTCAGCCGCAACCAGATAACCCAATTCACGGGCGCGCTTTTCAGCAACGATTTCGGGACAGGCGATTCGTCCTCCAAGTTTAAACTTACTACTGACGATGAGTGGTTGACCGTAGACAAGAGCTTTTAGTGCCATGTGCAAACGTTTGCATGATTTATGTCAACGTTATTGCTTGTTTTCCTTTTTGTTGCATAAGAAAAGGTCTAAATTTGCAGGTGACAATCAAAAACAGAATTCCTGAAAGCTGCTGATAAATGGCACATTCTACTATAACAATGAGAGACATAGCCGAGGCCATGGGTGTTTCCGTGGCCACGGTCTCACGGGCGTTGAAAGACAGTCCGCGAATAAGCGCTGAGCAGCGCGAGCGCAT
>DJQL01000055.1:973-6124 GCA_002437565.1 Prevotella sp. UBA6387 | reverse complement strand
TCTGTTTCATGTCTTTCATGTTATTATTAATGTGTGTAGTGTTTTCTGCCGTGGCCATGGAGTGGGCGCGCGCCTCTGACGGTATGTAGCCAGTCTGCCGCTTGAAGAACTTCACGAAGTAAGACGGGTCGTCGAAGCCCAACTGGTAGCCAATCTCCTTGATGCTCATGGTGGAGTTCTGGAGCTGTCGCTTGGCCTCGAGCACTATGCGGTCGTTTATTATCTGTAGTGGGGAGCGGTGAGCGCTCTGGCGCACGTAGTTTGTCAGGCTGCGTGCCGAGACGTTGAGCAGGCTGGCGTATTCCTGCACGGTGTGTATGGTGCGGAAGTTGTTCTCGAGCAGTTGGCGGAAGCGCACGAACGTGCGGTTGGCGACGCTCGTCACGTAGAGTTTTGGCACCTCCTTGCGCTCGCCACCGCGCTGCACGCGTATGAGGAACAGGCGCAGCAGGCACCGCATATAGTCCTTGTGGGCAAACGCACCGGTGAGCGCGTACTCACGGTTCATCTCGCTGACTATTCCGAGCAGCCTTTGTTCCTCGTCTGCCGTTATGTTGCAGCATGGAAGGGAGTCGTAGGCGTTGAACACGTTGTATTTCAAGAACATGCTTTCGCTCGACTCCTCATCGACCATGAAGCTCGCGTTGAAGTGTATTACCACGCCTTGATAGTCGGTGTTGTGGTCGAAAGCGTGTATTTGGCCGGGGGCTATGAAGAAAATGGTGTTGTCGTTTACCGGATAGTCCACGAAGTCGACCATGTGCGTGCCGTGCCCGCGGCGAAACCATATTATCTGATAAAAGCCGTGGGTGTGCGGCAGCATGGGATTGCCATGGTTGTCGATGAAGAAGCGCGGCATGAACTGCAACTCAAGTTCGAGTCCGGAGTGTCGGTCCTCGCCAATGGCATATATCTTTACCTTGTCTTTGCTCATAGTCTTGTTGCCGTTTGTCATAGGGATGTCTTGTCATGCGACATTGGCGAATAGTGTCGCTGACATGGCAAATTTACGCATAAATTTTGACCCACAAGGGGCGTGTGCGCAAATTTACCATTCAGTCTCTACAAAGTACAACGAGAATTGTCATGGAAGCGTGTAATTTTGCGGTCGACAAAAACAAACATCAACCACATAAAACAACAAGTAGAATGGAAAAAGTGAAAGCTTATCTTCAGATAACGATGAAGATCAAGGAGAGTGACCGCCAGAGCGCGGCAAAGGTTTATTTCGACTACCGCCAGCCGTTCCTCGACACCATCGAGGGCGCATTGACAAAGAGCTTGCTCGTGCGCGACGAGGACGTGCAGGTGCTGCATGGCTTCGACTCGGCAGAGCATGCCGCCGCTTACCTTCAGTCGGCCATGTTCAAGAATGACGTGGCAAAAGGCCTTTCGCCCTATTTCCAGGCAGACCCTGAGATCAGGATCTTCACGGTAGTAGGATAAATACGTGAGCCTTTGGAAGTGTTAATGGCGATAAAAACACTTTACAAAAGGGACTTTGGGAATCGTCAAATCGAAAATCTTCGTATCTTTGCGAGAATTATGCGCTTTCTTGCCGCAATTGTGCAACACGCTGTGTGTTAAGCAATTGCGGTTTTGTTGTTTCTTTTGGTGGCAAAAGCCGATGCCGCATGGCTGCTTTTTCAGGCCAGACGCGCCGCTTTCACGCCGTAATCGCGTTGTCTTTGCGCCGTGATCGCATCGCCTTCATGCCGTGATCGTGTTGCCTTTACGCTTCAATCGCGCCATCATCGCGGTGTGAAGGCGATTGTTTTTGGCAATACGGCATCTGACATCCTGCCATGACCCCTTTTCCGTCCTCTGGATGATGTCGCCACAAAGTGTTAAAATTCAGCAAGAAATCTTTACGTAACCTGTGCCGCTTAGCGCGAATTAAAAATGGCACGTTTGTTGTAAGATTGGAAATAAATGGCTATATTTGCAACCAATTATTATTTATAACTACAACAATTATGGAAGTTCAAGATTTAGAGAAAATTGTCAAGGAGCAGGGCTCCATGTCCAATATGGAGCGCGACCTGTCTCGCTCTGCCGCGTTTCCCGTGTTGATGCGCAAGGTATATATATGGATGACCATGGCGCTCGTCATCACCGGTCTTTGTGCTTGGGGCGTTGCCACGAGCCCGTCGATGGTGCAGCTCGTCTATGGCAACCGCGCCGCCATGTGGGTGCTCTTGCTCGCCGAGCTTGGCTTGGTGTTCTACACCACGGCACGCATCAACCGTCTGTCGCTCTCCACCGCCACGACATTGTTTATCATCTATTCAGCCCTCAACGGCGTTACCATGTCGTTTATCTTCATGGCGTTCAGCATCGCGACCATCGCCAAGGTGTTTTTCATCACCGCGGCCACCTTTGGCGCCACGGCCGTCTACGGCTATGTCACCAAGGCTGACCTGTCCAAGATGGGCAACCTCTTGCTCATGATGCTTTTCGGTCTCATCATCGCCACGGTCGTCAACATGTTTATCATGAACAGCATGCTCGACCTGGTGCTGAGCTATGTCGGTGTTGTGCTGTTCGTGGGCCTCACGGCGTGGGACAGCCAGCAGATCAAGCGCATGCTCTCAATGCAGGTTGGCGTCGACGAGGGGGCGCAGAAAGTGGCGTTGCTCGGAGCCTTGACCCTTTACCTCGACTTCATCAACCTCTTCCTCTATCTGCTCAGGATATTCGGGAGAAACGACAACTAAACCTTTTTAAGCGATTCGCGCCATGACAACAGTAGCGAGGAGACGGCTGCCCGTAGGCATACAGTCGTTCACGAAGATACGGCAAGAGAAATACCTCTATGTTGACAAGACCGACATGGTTTGGAATCTTGTCAATAGCGGTCTGCAATTCGTTTACCTTAGTCGTCCACGTCGGTTCGGCAAGTCGGTGCTTGTCGATACGCTCAGGGCATATTTGGAGGGAAGAAAAGATTTGTTCGAGGGCTTGAAGATAATGAACCTGGAGACAGAATGGGTGGAGCGTCCCGTCATTCGGCTTGACATGAGCCGTGGAGGGTCATCGCAAACCACCTTGCGCTCTTATTTGAACAATGCCTTCAAAGAATTTGAGAACCAATACGATATTGCCGTGCAGCCAGATGACTCTCTTGCCGACCGGTTTCACCACATCATAAAGACGGCCTATGAGCAGACAGGTCTGAAGGTGGCAATACTCATCGATGAATACGACTCGCCCTTGCAACACTCCTGGCACACGCCGGAGCACGAGGCGTGCACCGCGCTCTATCGTGAGGTGTTCGCCATACTCAAGGCCGACGACGAGATGGAGCGTTTCGTCTTCATCACGGGCATCACCAAGTTCACGCAAATATCTCTCTTCTCCGTGCTCAACAACCTGACTAACATCAGTTTTGAGCCGGAATACGCATCCATCTGTGGCATCACGAAGCAAGACATGCTCGACAATTTCATGCCTGAGATAGAGCGCATGGCGAGTGACAACGGATGGACAGTCGACGAGACATTGGCAAGGCTCAAGGCTTATTACGACGGCTACCATTTCAGTGGCAAGAACATGGTTGACGTTTACAACCCGTTCAGCCTCGTCAACGCGCTCTACCAAAGAGACCTCAAGAGCTATTGGGCGTTTTCTGGCTCCACGTCGATGTTGCCAAAGTTCGTGGGCGACATGGAGATTCACCTCAACGATTTCGACCATTGCCGCATTGACCGGGTGACGCTCGAATCGTCTGACGTGACGGGAGGCGGTCCCGAATTGTTCCTTTACCAGTCGGGCTACCTCACGATAAAGTCGGCCGACGAGTTCGGCTACTATCTCGGCATGCCCAACGAGGAGGTGCGGCAGGCGTTGAACGCCATGGTGCTGCCAGCTCTGACCCTGCGCAAGCAGGGCGAAACCGTCTCGCTGCAAGCCAGCCTCCTCTATCAACTCGGCACGGGGCGGCTCGACGAGGCGAAGAAGTCGATGCGCGCGCTCATTGCCGACGTGCCGTATAGCAACAAGAAGCTCGCCTCCATGGATATGGAGGAGCGCTATCGATTGATAATGAGCACCATCCTTCAAGCCGTCGGCATCCGCGTGGAGGTGGAGCGCATGCTCGCCACTGGCAGGATAGACCTCGTGGCGTGGATCTCACGCTATATCTATGTCATCGAACTGAAATTGTCAAACAACGGTGGCCTTGCCGCAGCCGAGCGGCAGATACGTGACAGCGGCTATACGGAGCCGTTCAAGGCCGACAAGCGAAAGGTCGTGGGCCTTGCCGTGGAGCTCGACAGCGAGGGCAAGGGGCTGGTAGACTGGAAAGTTGTGGATGAGATAAGATAACATTCCCACTGGCCGGATATTTTCAGCGCGACATTCACCAAGGGCATGGGTGGATGTCGCGCTTTTGCAGTTGTATATATGTTGCAATAATATGCCTTATGCATTTTTATTTCCAAGAAAATGCAAACTAATTGCATATTTGCTTGCAATATTCAATATTTCGTGGTAATTTTGCAGTCAACAAAGGATAAATATACAAATGAAGATAAAAGGTCAACGCTTAGATACCATAAAGATGCTTCTTTCGAGCAACGAGATAGGCAGTCAAGACGAGTTGCTTAAAGAACTCAAGAAAGAAGGGTTCGTAGTGACACAGGCAACGCTAAGTCGCGACTTGAAGCAGCTCAAGGTGGCCAAGGCGGCAAGCATGAACGGCCATTACGTATATGTTCTCCCCAACGAGACCATGTACAAGCGAGTGCATACGCCGCTTAGGGCTACCGAGATGATGGCCGTGCCGGGTTTCCAAAGCATCAACTTCTCTGGTAACATGGGGGTGATACGCACGCGCCCGGGATATGCCAGCAGCATTGCTTACAACATTGACAACAGCGAAATCCCCGAGATTTTAGGGACGATAGCCGGCGATGATACCATCTTCATCGTCGTACGTGATGGCACCGACCATAACGCCATTATTGACGCAATGCGCGAGAACATGATAATCTGATTCGCCTTTATGGCGATAATCATTAAGGAAATAGAGAAAGAAGAAACAGAAAAAATGAAAGACGTAAAAGTGTTGGTTGCCGACGAGAGCCATATCAAATATGTTGACACCATTCTTAAGACTATTGCCGACGCGGCAAAGGTGCGCGGCACGGG
>DJQL01000055.1:0-890 GCA_002437565.1 Prevotella sp. UBA6387 | reverse complement strand
TTTAGTTATATCGAGACTTGGGGAAACAAGCATTATGTCACGACATCCGGACTGATAGTCCATCCCGACTACCGCGGCTTGGGACTTGCCAAGCGAATAAAGAACCTTACCTTCACCTTGGCGCGCATGCGTTGGCCGCATGCCAAGATATTCTCGCTCACGAGTGGCTCCGCCGTGATGAAGATGAACACCCAGCTCGGCTATCTGCCCGTGACCTTCAAGGACCTCACCGATGACCAGTCGTTTTGGCGTGGCTGCGAGGGTTGCATCAATTCCGACATCCTGCACCGCACCAACCGCCAGTATTGCATCTGCACCGCCATGCTCTTCGACCCTGCCGAGCATCTGCCCGTGCGACTGCCCGACGACGTGATAGAGAGGATAAAGCGGATTGACGGGGTGAAATGAAGGAGATTACTGTCCAAAGAATCAGAATAAGTAAAAGAGCAAAATAGTAAAGATTATGGCAAACAAAAAAGTAGTAGTCGCATTTAGCGGCGGTCTCGATACATCATATACAGTAATGAAGTTGACCCAGGACGGCTGGGATGTTTACGCAGCATGCGCCAACACAGGTGGTTTCTCTGCCGAGCAGTTGAAGACCAACGAGGAGAACGCATACAAGTTGGGTGCCAAGGCATACGTCACGCTCGACGTTACCCACGAGTACTATGAGAAGTCATTGAAATACATGATTTTCGGCAATGTGCTCCGCAACAACTGCTATCCTATCTCAGTTTCTTCAGAGCGTATCTTCCAGGCCATTGCCATCGCTCGTTATGCGAAGGAGATTGGCGCTGATGCAATCGCTCATGGAAGTACAGGTGCCGGCAACGACCAGATTCGTTTCGACATGACTTTCTTGGTCATGGCTCCTGGTGTAGAGATTA
>DJQL01000058.1 GCA_002437565.1 Prevotella sp. UBA6387 | reverse complement strand
GGCGATGTGGCAGAACCGTCCTATCACGCTGTCTTGCGCCTGCAATATGCCTATAAGTTCATGCTGGTACACGAGCTGGTAATAGGTCGAGGCAATATCGGCCTTAAGCCGTTGCTTGGCAATCTCCGCCTTGCCACGCTCCGCCCGTGTCTCAGCCTTGAGCAGTTTTCCCTTGGCCACGTAAACCGTTGGGAAGTCAATCTGCTGGGTCAGCGAGAGCGAGTTGTCTGGGCTACCCCCCGACGTGGGGTCTTGCGACAGCGAGAGTTCCGTCTTGTCCAAGTCCCACGCCGACCCTTGCATCGCCTTGGCGCGATCCACGCTTTTCTCCGCGGCCTTGATGCCATAGTTGTTGGCCAACCCCGTGTCTATACACTGTTTCAAAGTCATGGTCTTGCCTTGCTGTGCCAAAGCAGGGCGAGAGAGCAAGGCCATGGAAACGAGAATAAAGAATCTTATCATCATCAATGCTGTGTTTCTTGGTTTTTGGTAAACATCTTATATACGGCCGGCAACACGAACAACGTCAGGAGCGTCGAGGTCACCAATCCGCCTATCACCACCGTGGCAAGGGGGCGCTGCACCTCCGCTCCATCGCCATGCGACAGAGCCATGGGCAAGAAACCCATCGAGGCGACGAGGGCAGTCATGAGCACGGGGCGCAACCTTGTCTCGCAGCTCTCCATTATGCGCCGGCGTATGTCGCCCACCCCATCGCGTTGCAGCTGGTTCATCTGCCCTATGAGCACAATGCCGTTGAGCACCGCCACGCCGAATAGGGCGATGAAACCCACGCCGGCAGATATGGAGAATGGCATGCCGCGAAGCCATAATGCCCACACGCCACCTATGGCGGCAAGCGGAATGGCGGAGAACACGAAGAGCGACTCGCGCACGTTCTTCACCGTGGCGTAGAGAAGAAGAAGAATGACTACCAGCGCCACAGGCACCACAACCATAAGCCTGTCGGTAGCGCTCTTCAGGTTCTTGAACTCTCCACCGTAATCGTAATAGTAGCCCTCTGGCAACTTCAGTTTCTTGTCGAGCAATACCTGGATTTCCTTCACCGTGCCTTGCACGTCGCGCCCCTTCACGTTGAAGCCCACATAGATGCGCCGCGCGCCATTCTCGTGCGACACCTGAGCCGGGGCAGGCTCATACACGATGTCGGCAATCTGCGACAACGGCACGACGCCTCCGCCCGGCAAGGGTATGGCGAGGTCAGCAAGCTGGCTGGAGTTGCGCTCGGCATTGTCCATGCGGAGCACGATGTCAAACTTGCGCTCGCCCTCATAGACGCTTCCCGCCGTTGCGCCGGCGAAGCTCGATTCCACCACGTTGTTCACGTCGTCCACATTGATGCCATATCGTGCCATGCGGTCATGGTTGTACCTCACGTTGATTTGCGGCAGTCCGGAGACCTCCTCCACGGAGATGCCGCTCACGCCCTTCACGCCACTTATGATGCCTTTCACGCGGTTGGCCTGGCGCGATAGCTCGTCGAGGTCATCGCCGTAAATCTTTATCGCCACGTCTTGCTTGATGCCCGTCAGCAACTCGTTGTTGCGCATCTGTATGGGTTGCGATATTTCGGCTTCAAGGCCAGGTATGGTCTTGAGCGTTTCCTCCATCATCTCCATCAGTTCGGGCGTGGTCTTTGCGGATGTCCACTCCGCCTTGGGTTTCAACGCCACCATGATGTCGGCACGCTCCACGGGCATGGGGTCCGTGGGTATCTCCGCGCTTCCGATGCGGCTCACCACCTGCTTTATCTCCGGGAATCTCAACTTCAGCATCTTCTCGGCCTTGCCGCACGTCGCTACCATCTGCGAGAGCGACGTGCCCTGTGCCATGCTCATCTCCACGGCGAAGTCGCCCTCGTCGAGCGTAGGTATGAACTCTCCACCAAGAAACTTGAACGCCACAAGGCTCACGGCGAACAAAGCCACGGCACCGGTTATCACGTCCTTGTATCGTGCCAGCGCCCAGTCGAGTGCCTTGGCATACATGTTTTTCAGTTTGCGCATTCCCTTGTCGGAGAGTGTCTCGCCCACGCTAATCTTCCTGCCAAGGAAGAGGCTACTCGCCATAGGCACGTAGGTAAGCGACAAGATGAATGCTCCGAGAATGGCAAAGAACACGGTTAGAGCCATCGGGCGGAACATCTTGCCCTCTATGCCGACAAGGGTCATCAAAGGCACATAGACTATCATGATGATAATCTCGCCAAAGGCTGCGCTTTGGCGAATGCGCGAGGCGGAGAAGCTGACCTCTTGGTTCATCTCCTTCTGCGTGAGCCTCAATGTCGGGTATTCTTTCCTTCTGCCGTTGATGTGTGTCACCACGGCCTCCACTATTATCACGGCCGAGTCCACGATCATGCCGAAGTCTATAGCGCCAAGGCTCATCAAGTTGCCGTCTATGCCGAAGAGCTTCATCATGCCGAAGGCTAAAAGCATGCTCAGCGGTATGACACTCGCCACGACAAGGCCGGCGCGCCAGTTGCCAAGGAAGAGCATGAGCACGAAGATCACTATCAGTCCGCCCTCTATTAGGTTTCGGGCTATGGTGCCTTCCACGCGGTCCACGAGGTTGGTGCGGTCGATAAACGGCTCGATCACCACACCCTCGGGCAAGCTCTTCTGTATCTGCGCCATGCGGTGCTTCACCTGTCGTATCACATTCTGGAAGTTCTCGCCTTTCAGCATGATGGCAATGCCAGCCACCACCTCACCCTCGCCGTTGCGCGTCACCGCCCCGAAGCGCGTGGCATGGCCATACCTCACGTCGGCCACGTCGCCCACCCTGACAGGTGTGCCCGCCACGTTTTTCACGGTGATGTCGGCTATGTCGCCGAGCGACTTAGCCACGCCGATGCCACGTATGTAGTACTGGTTGGCATTTTCCTCTATGTAGCCTCCTCCCGTGTTGGCATTGTTCTTCTCTATGGCGTTGAACACGTCGGCAATGCTCAGGCCGTTGGCGTTGAGGCGTTCCGTCCTCAACGCCACCTCATACTGCTTCACGTATCCTCCCCAGCCGCTCACCTCCGCCACGCCAGGCGTGCCAGAGAGCTGTTTACGCACGATCCAGTCTTGTATCGTCCTAAGGTCGGTGAGGCTGTATTTGCTCTCATAGCCTTTCTTCGCCCTCACGGTGTAATGGTAAATCTCGCCAAGACCCGTGGCGATGGGCCCCATCTCCGTGTCGGTGTTCTTGGGCAGGCTCTTCACCGCCTCGCCCAGCATCTGGCTCACTTGCGAGCGAGCCCAATAGATGTCGGCTCCGTCGTCGAAGACGAGCGTGATGACCGACAGGCCACTGCGCGATATGCTGCGCCGCTGCTCAAGGCGCGGGATGTTGGCCAACGCCATCTCTATGGGCGTGGTGATATACTGTTCCACCTCTTGCGCGCCAAGCGACGGGGCCTGGGTTATCACCTGCACCTGGTTGTCGGTGATGTCGGGCGTGGAATCGAACGGGAGGTTCACGAGCGACCACACGCCCCAGGCCACAAGTGCCAAGGTGAGCACGCCGACAACGAGCTTGTGGCCTATCGAATAGTCTATAAGTTTCTGAAACATAACATTACGCTCAATAGGTCAATGATTGTGCTCTCCATGCTCGCCTGTCATGGAGGCGAGATACGACGCGCTCTCGGTCACTATTTTTTGGTCTTTTCGTATGTGATTGCACAGGGCGACCTCGGT
>DJQL01000106.1 GCA_002437565.1 Prevotella sp. UBA6387 | reverse complement strand
ATATGCGTTGAACCGCTCCTCCAGCACGTCTATCTTGCCCGTAATCTGCGAGAAGTCAAGAAACAGCACTTGGTATTTTCCCTGCAATGGTGTAGGGTGGCTGCCAATCCAGAGGTTGCCGAACAACGTATCGAAGATGCTTTTCTGGTTGCAGTCGTAGTAGGAATAGAGCATGCTCAGGAAGATGCTCTTGCCGAAACGCCGGGGACGTATGAAAAACAGGTTGCGTGGCTGCTTTTCCAATTCGGGCAAGAACATCGTCTTGTCGACATAATATAAGTCCTGTGTCATCACGGTGGCAAAATCTGCCACGCCGTACGGTACCTGTTTCACTTGCTGTTCCATGACTATATGCTGGTTGTGATATAATGCTGTGTAAATATAAACAGCTCTTTCTGATTCAGTTGCAAAAATAGGAAAAAATATCCAAATATATATGGTATTTAGAAGACAATCTTGAATTTACACATTCTCGTTGAATCCAAGATATGTTAATGGCGATGAAAAATCAAGACAAAAGACGTTATGAGAATCGATCAAATGAAAATGAATGTAACCTTGTTCAATTCATGGCCATTTATTCGTGTTTTTTTGTAATTTGTTGACTGATAGGCTGTTGAATTTTTCTGGGCTTTACGAGAAGGAGAAAAAGCGAGTTTTTTGCTGCCGAAACGCTCAAATAGTGTCGGCTCTACGGCGTAAAGGCAGTGGCTCTACGGCGTGAAGGCAACGGCTCTACGCCGTTATCGCGTTGGCTTTACGCCGCAAAGCCAACGCGATAACGCTTTTCATGTCTTCCGAATGGCGCAAAAGGGTGGCTATGTGCCATTCTGTAGCCTGTTTCCTTCTCTGGAATGGGATGCCGCCAAGTGTTAAATTTCGGCAATAATTATTTACAATATCACAGTCTGCTTTGCATGGTGCGATACCTTTGGCCATTCGCGTCCCGAACGGCATACGTCGGAAGATGTTGCGTATTAGTCGCAAAACTTCTTGATGACATGCGCCACGCCGTCTTCCTCGTTGGAGAGGGTCACGAAGTCGGCTTTGGCCTTGACCTCGCTTGCCGCATTTGCCATTGCCACGCCCAGTCCGGCATATTCTATCATGGATATGTCGTTGTAGCCATCGCCCACGGCTATTACCTCTTCGCGTTTTATTCCCAACGTCTTGATGAGGCGCGATAGCGATGCCGCCTTGTCTATGCCACACGGCACGCATTCGAGGAAGAAGTCGGCAGAGCGGTATACACCGCATTTGCCTTGCAGTATCTCGGCCAGCTCTTTCTCCAACAAGGCCAGCGGAGCCGGATCGCCCACGATGAGGCACTTGTTTATCGGTGGTTGCACCTGGTTGGGGAAGTCGTCGTATTGCATGAGTGGCATCTTGTTGATGAACGCCTCGTGGCGCACATATTCGTCGTTGACATTGGTCGCGGCAATACTTTCGCCTTGGTATGTGAGAATCTCGAAATGGTGTGGCGCGTCCTTTGCAGCTTTGTAAAGCACGGGCACCAAGGCTGGGTCAAGCGTTTGGTTGAAGATGATTGTCTTGTCGGCCCACTTGGTCACGCAGCCGCCATTATACGCCATCACGTAGCCGTCGTAAGACCCGATGCTCAGCGCGTCGGCCACTGGGCGTATGCCGTAAGTTGGTCTGCCGGAGGCGAGGATGACGCGCATGCCCTTACGTTGCGCGCTCATCAAGGCTTCCTTGGTGAGTGGCGTTATCTCTTTCTTGTTGTTTGTCAGTGTCCCGTCGAGGTCGAGGACGATAGCTTTGTATGTCATTTGTTGATGCCTGATTTTGGGGTAAGGATAATGCAAAGTTAGCCATAAAAAATGAGATGCGCCATACCACGACAGCTTTTCTTTATTTTTCATGTCACCAATCCTTTGCAACGAGGTTGCATCCCATTATACGTAACTTTGCAGCCGAATAGAAACCCATTATGATGATTTATATATGAGCAAAGCAGACCTTTTCAGACGAGTGTTTTTCATCGCCGGCTCAGCTATTGTGGCTTTGGCTGCCTTTACCCTTTGGCATGACCCATCAGCAGACGATCACGACCATGATGAGGCGGCAGCCCATGTCGAGGACGACGAGCAGCGCAACATATCTCTCACCCAACAGCAAGTGGATGCCGTGGACTTGCGCATGGACATCGCCAAGACGCGTGAGCTCGATGCCACGCTCAAGGTCACGGGCTCATTGGTGCTTCGCCCGCAGAGTCAGGGCGAGGTGTCGAGCTTGATGGGAGGCATAGTGAGAAGCCTGCTCGTGAAGGATGGCCAGAGGGTTAGCCGAGGCCAGGTGGTGGCCATGATAGAGAACACCGACGTGGTGTCGCTGCAGCGCGAGTATTACTCTGCCTACAAGGAGAGCGAGATGGCGCGCCTGGAGCTTGAGCGCCAACGCCAACTGTCGAGCAAGGGAGCCGGCATTGGCAAGAACCTGCAGCAGGCGGAGAAAAACTATCGTGTGTCTCGTGCCAACATGGTGGGCATAGCGCGCCAACTGTCACAGCTCGGCGTTGGCACTGCCGCGGTCGCTCGTGGACGTTTCACAACGGTATTCCCATTGCGCGCCCCCATATCGGGAACCGTCAGTCAGGTCACGGCAAGCCTTGGCAGCTATGCCGACATGCAGACACCGCTCATGAA
>DJQL01000057.1 GCA_002437565.1 Prevotella sp. UBA6387 | reverse complement strand
GGCAGTGTGTTTGCCATTTCACGCACAATATATGACAGTGTGAGATTGTAACGAAAAAACTTGGCATCATGGCGATTTGTTTGTAATTTTACAGTGCAATTCAAGAAATAACCATGATTGGTCAAAATACACATTTGTTTGACGACACTATATCCGCTCTCGCCACACCGGCAGGAGGGGCAATAGCCGTGATACGCATGAGCGGCTCAAAGGCCATCGAAATAGCTCAAGGAGTGTTCTCGCGTGACATAGCCAATGCCAAGGGCGGCACGTTTCATTATGGCGAGATAAAAGGCGAGGACGGTGAGACGATAGACGATGTCATTGTATCAGTTTTCAGGGCACCACATAGCTATACGGGTGAGGACGGCGTGGAGATTTCCTGCCATGGCTCGCGTTTCATCATACAGCGCATATTGGCTTTGTTGCAGAGGCATGGCGCACGTCAGGCTGAGCCCGGGGAATATACTCGCCGCGCTTACCTCAACGGCAAGATGGATCTCTCACAGGCTGAGGCCGTGGCCGACTTGATCGCATCGACCAACAAGGTGCAGCACCAGCTGGCAATGAGTCAACTAAAAGGTGGATTCAGCAACGAACTTTCATCGTTGAGGGAAAAGCTGCTCAAGATGACTTCCCTAATGGAACTTGAGCTCGACTTCTCCGATCACGAGGACTTGGAGTTCGCAGACCGGTCAGAACTTGAAAACCTTGCCAAAGAGATAGGCACTCGCATTTTAAACTTGGCAAAAAGCTTTGAGACAGGCAAGGTGCTGAAAACAGGCGTTCCAGTTGCCATTGTCGGCAAGACAAACGTTGGCAAGTCTACACTTCTCAATGCCATAGTTGGCGAAGAGCGTGCCATAGTGTCGGATATAGATGGCACCACTCGCGACACTATCGAAGACACCACGACCATTGGAGGCGTGCTCTTCCGTTTCATTGATACCGCTGGATTGAGAAAAACCGAAGACAAGGTGGAGAACATAGGGATAGCTCGCGCCATGGAGGCTCTCGCAAAGGCGTTTGTAGTGTTGTGGGTCGTAGACGGTCAGCCTTCGGCGGAGGAAATCGGGCGAATGGAGAAGTTTGCAAGCGACAAGCGGCTTTATGTGATCGTCAATAAGGTTGACCTGCCTCATTCTCACGTGTCGTTGCCATCGAGCATACGAACCATAGAGATTAGTGCCAAGGAGGGTAGAGGAATTGCCGAACTTGAATCGGTGATCGTCAACGACCTTGACATACCTGAGTTGTCGTCTGCCGATGTGGTCGTGACCAACGCGCGGCATTATTCTGATTTGATGAAGGCTTATCATGACCTCATGAGGGTTCAGGATGGAATAGGCGCCAGCCTCTCCTCAGACCTCCTTGCCGAGGACTTGCGCCCTGTCATTGATGATCTTGCTGACATAACAGGGCAGGAGCGTATCACTCCTCAAGAAACCCTGAACAACATCTTCAAGCACTTCTGCATCGGAAAGTAGAGGATGATAATCAATGATTAACATCGCTGGCGAATGATAGTTTGTATAGCAGAGAAACCGAGCGTGGCTCGTGACATCGCGCGCATCCTTGGGGCCACAACCTCGCGTGATGGATACATGGAAGGTAATGGCTACCAGGTGACGTGGACTTTCGGTCACCTTTGTGAACTGAAAGAACCCAACGACTATGAGGGCAACTGGCGCTACTGGACGTTGGCGGCACTGCCGATGATTCCGCGAAGGTTCGGACTGAAACTCATACCTGACCGTGGTATAGAAAAGCAGTTTCAGACTATCGCGAAACTATATGCCAACGCCGACGAGATAGTGAACTGTGGCGATGCCGGGCAAGAGGGCGAACTGATTCAGCGTTGGGTGATGCAGATGGCTCACGTTACGTGTCCGGTGAAGCGATTATGGATATCATCCATGACCGACGAGGCTATTCGCGAGGGCTTCGCCAACCTGAAAGAGGAGAAGCAGTATGAGAGGCTTTACCTCGCCGGCCTTAGCCGCGCGATTGGAGACTGGCTCTTGGGCATGAACTGCACGCGGTTGTACACGTTAATGTACAGGCAGCAGGCAGGGCAAGTGTTGTCCATCGGCAGGGTGCAAACGCCCACTCTCGCGCTGATAGTGAGACGACAAAAAGAAATTGATGATTTTAAGCCAGAGCCATACTGGGTGCTTTCTACCGTTTACCGCGACACGCTATTCACCGCCACGTCGGGCAAGTTTACGACCAAAGAAGAAGGGCAAGGCGCTTTCTCATTGATTGAATGTAAGCCTTTTGAGATAGTATCTGTGCAGAAGAAGCAAGGCAAGGAGCCAGCAAGACAGCTCTATGACCTCACCTCATTGCAGGTAGACCTAAATCGCAAGTACGGCTTCTCTGCCGAAATGTCGCTCAACCTCATTCAAGGGCTTTACGAGAAAAAACTCACCACTTATCCACGTGTCGACACTCAGTATCTTTCTGACGACATATACCCTAAGTGCCCAGGCATATTGAATGGCGTGAGCCAATATGCGGAGGCTGGCAAGAAACCTTATCTTGACATGATAAGAAATCTGGCCGCCATAAGCAAGACCTTGCCAAAATCTAAACGCGTATTCGACACGTCAAAGGTGACCGACCACCATGCCATCATTCCTACTGGCCAAGTGCCTGTTGGGTTGACCGACGTGGAGAAAAAGGTCTACGACCTGATAGCAAGGCGCTTCATAGCCGTGTTCTATCCCGATTGTAAATTCTCAACCACGTCGGTTGTAGGAAAGGTGGACAAGGTGGAATTTAAGACCTCTGGCAAGGAGATATTGTCACAAGGTTGGCGCGCTATCTACGCCAAGGACGAGATAAGCGATTCCGCAACGAAAAACGCGACGGCAGACAAGACCCTTCCGTCTTTTGTAAAGGGTGAGTCGGGCCCACATAAGCCAACTCTCACTGAGAAGATGACAGTGCCGCCGAAACACTATACCGAGGCTTCGCTGCTGCGAGCCATGGAAACCGCTGGTAAACTTGTTGATGACGATGAACTGTCAGCTGCCATGAAGGAAAATGGCATTGGTCGCCCGTCATCGCGTGCTGGCATAATAGAAACTCTATTTAAGCGTCATTACATTCGCAGGGACAAGAAGAACCTCGTCGCCACCACCACTGGCATCCAACTAATAGACACTATTCACGAGAAGTTGCTTACAAGCGTGGAATTGACTGGTATTTGGGAGAAGAAACTGCGAGAGATAGAGCATGACAAATACGATGCAGCTACCTTTATCAGCGAGCTGAAAGATCAAGTGGCAAGAATCGTCAATGACGTGATGCACGATAATTCTGGACAGTTGATTGAATATAGTGAGGACAAAAAGCCTAAGGCAAATAAGGTGAAGTCTACTGGGAAAGCAACCACTAAGTCGATTGAAAAGGCTGCCAAGAAGTCAACAAAAAAAACGAAAATAACCGTAAAAGAAGGTGATATGTGCCCAAAGTGTAAGCAAGGACATATAATTAAAGGAAAATCCGCTTACGGTTGCTCTCGATGGAAAGAAGGATGCGATTTCCGCGCTCCATTAGGATAACATATATTATTAATGTGATATGAACATATTAAGAGACTTTTTTATTGTGGGTTTCGGCAGCTTCCTTGGTGGAGGTAGTCGTTTCCTTGTGTCAAAACTCGTAAGCGGGCTTTTGGAATCCTCGTTTCCTTTGGGCACCTTCATGGTTAATCTGTTTGGTTGCTTGCTGATAGGCTTTTTCTCAAGCCTTCCATCAACATTGTCGTGGCTCTCGCCCCAGGCACGCTTGCTCTTGACCACAGGTTTCTGTGGTGGTCTAACCACGTTTTCCACATTCATGAACGAGAGTCTGTCGTTGGCAAACAACCAGGATTATCTTTGCTTGTTCTTATACCTTGTTGGCAGTTTCGCTCTCGGTCTTATCTTCGTGTGGGCTGGCGGCGCCTTGGCCAAGGCCATTGCCATGTAATTCTCTGACGACCTTGTTCTCCTTTATTTGCTTGAGCCTTGCTCTCGCACGTTTGTGCGAGAGCATTATCTGGTAACGATATACAATACAGGCTGTGAAGAAATAGACGAGGGTTTGAATCCAGAGTGCTTGGTATTCCAATCTAATGTCAGGCAATGTGGCCCCCATTGATGATATGCGCAAGAAACCGCGCACGCCAAATGTGGAAGGGAATAGCCATGAGAATGCTTCCCAGAACCATGGAATGTTGGATTGAGGCCAACTAATGCCGGTCATGAACAATAAGGGTACGGACGTGAATACGGCAAGCAGCATCACGTTCTCACGGTAGCGCACGAGGCACGACATAGTGAGTCCGAAAAAGATCACAGCAAGCAGGTATGGCACCATAAGCCCGATAAGCGTTTGCGCGGTGACAAGCGACACAAAGTGGAACATCCTCGGCACGCAAAGCGTTATGTATGCCGCCATGACCATGTAGAGGGCAAAATATGCTGCGCTTTTGCCTAAAACGATTCGAAAAATGCCATTGTAGTGCTTTTCTATTGGCACAAGGTTCTGAAACCTGTTTTTCTCTCTTGCAGTTCCTGCTGATAGGCCTATGCCAAGCAGCAATGTCTGTTGCAGGATGAGAGCCAACACGCCAGGCAATATGGCGTTGCCATAACCCGAGGTAGTGTTGAAGATAGGCACTTCGTCAAAGTCGAGTGGCTTGGTTGTTATTTGGTCGTCACGGTTTGTAAAGCCAGTGCTGTTTTTTATCTGTATGCTTGAGTTTATGTCAGAAGCCACGGCTTGCGCTGTTTGATATATGGCCTTGTAGGTGAGCATCAGGCTCATGTCGCAATAAACGCCAACAGTGGCCTGGTCTCCACGTCCGAGCCTTGTTTCGAAATCGCTTGGAAAATAGATAGTGCCATGAACTTTCTGTTTTCCTGTAAGTTCCTTGGCTTCGTCAAGCGAGTTGCAATAATATGCCACCTTAGTGTCTGGGCTACCGTCAACCATGCGTATGAATTCCCTTGAAGCATTGCTGTGGCTTTGGTCGACTATGGCAACTGGCACGTCGCGCACGACCTCGTTGTTGTATATCCAAGAATAGAGAAGGGGATAAAAAAGGGGCACGAGCACGCAAAACATGAGTACACCTTCATCGCGAAACTCATTTTTGATTTCCTCCACCATGATGTAACACGTATCGTGTATGCCTTGGCGTATTCTGAATAGCAGACTGTCTCTCTTCATCTTCTATGGAATATATACGTAAACCAGCATGGCTTTCTTAATATTCCTAATCGTGAATATTGGAAGGCATGCGAAAATGGCCAAGGACATGATGTGGAACCAGGCGTAGCTAAGCGGATAACCGTTGAAAATGCACATTTGGTATATCATGTAGTAATGGCGCAATGGGAAGATTTGGGCCAACGACTGGAGCATGGAGTCCATGGCGAATACTGGATATGTGGCGCCACATACTGAGAAGCTGAGTACTGACCACAGGGAGCAAATCGACATTGACATTCGAAGGGATGGCAGCAGCCCGAAAATGAATATGCCGAAGCATTGGCATGCCAATACGGAAAGGAATCCCACAAGCAATATCGGGATGACACCGCCAGGATGCGGAAAGCCAAGCCCATAGAATATGTAGAACTCAAAGCACCACATTACGAGTGTGAACAGGATGGTCAAGGGCAGCATCTTTCCAGCCACGGCCAAGTGGATGTTATCGTTTGCCATTTTAATCCATTGTTTAGACCTGTGGAATTTAAGCTCGGTGCCTATGGAATAAGGGGTGAGTAAGAACACGAATACCATTATTACGCCCGGCACCATGGCCGTGCTTAGGTAGACGTTGTAGTTGCCCCATGGGTTGCCAATCATGTGCAGGTCTATGGTTATTGGTTGGAGAAATGTCCTGATTTCGCGCGATGTCTTTCCCAGCGCTGACAACTTGGTTGAGCCTACGGCCGCGGAGCCTAATGTCGACACCGTCTTGAGGTCTTTGTATAGCAAAGATCCTGCAACGAGTGTCACGTTGCTGTAATAAAACGAGATTTTTGGCTGTTCCGAGTTGAGCAGCTTGTCTGTCGTGCCTTTTGGAATCAGCAAAAAAGCATAGATCTTGTTTTGCTGAATCGCCTCTCGCGCGTCGTTCATGTTGGCATAGTGACCCACGACATGCGTTGTCTGGAAACCGTCAAGTTGTCGAATCATGGAGCGGCTTACGTGTGTGTTGTCTTGGTCGACGACACCAATAGGCATCTCCACGGGTTCACCACCATTCATTAGTGTGGTGAAGAAAGCTACAACTATCAATGGAAATATGATGGTGCAGAAAGCGTAGATAGGATGCCGCCACATAATGACCAGTTCGCGGACAAATATGCGGTACAATCTTTTTATGGTCTCACTCAGGCTCACTTCTTCAATATCAATGACATGCCAGGCCTCAAGCCGTCGAATGGGTTTATTGGTCGCGCTTTCACCTCAAAGGTCTTCAAGTCGTACTGGCCATTGGTTTTTGTGGCTTTCCATACAGCGTATGACCCTTCGTCCTTTATCTCAAATACCTTGAGTTTAAGGCTCTTATTGAATGCTGGCGAGAATGCTGTGAAAGTGTCGCCCACTTTCAGCCCGTTGAGTTGGTCTTCGCGCACGTTGAACGTTCCCCACATGTCTTGCATCAGGGATATGCTCATGATGGGTGAGCCCATTCCAACGAGTTCTCCTTCCTTTGGGTAGATATCGCTCACCTCACCGTCTACTGCCGCCACTTGCACAGTCTCCTTAAGCACGGAGCGCACCACGTCCACAGCGTGCTTGGCAGCGTTGGCTTGGCTTTGCGCGGCCTTCTTCTCGTCAGCCCTGGCACCGTTCTTAGCCATTTGCAACTGGTTCTTCATGGCGTTTTCATGTGCGAGGGCCATTTCCCATGCGGCCTTTGCCTCGTCTCTCTTTTGCTGGCTCATCACACCCTCGATGAATAGGTTTTGCATGCGGTCGTAGGTCTTCTTTGCCACGTCGGTTGCGGCTTTCGCCTGTATGACGAGTTGTTGTGCGCTTTGTATGGCTTCGCGTCGAGTTCCCTCCTCTGTGAGGTCGCTGAGTGCTTGCGTGGCAGCCTCTGTAGACTGTGCCACTTTCTCTTGCGCGTTCATTTCAGGTATCTCAAGTATGGCAAGGGTATCGCCCTTGTGTACGAAATCGCCCTCTTTGACACGAATCTCCACAACGCGGGCTGGCAGTTTGCAACTTACCCTGTATTCGCCTACTTCAACCTCTCCTTGGATGGTCTCGTCGGTCTTTCCCAATGTGAAGAAGCCAATTATGGCTACTATTAATACGGCTATGGAAAAGCCTAAAACTGCGAGCAATATGTTATGGTGTTGGCTTTTTGCGCTCATTCCTATTGATATTTATGCTGATGTTTATATACTGTCTTATTGTAAAGTTCCCAACGCTTTCTCCAGTCCTACTTGTGCGAGTTTGACCTCGACCTGCGCGTCTATTTTCTGGGATTGCGCCTGTTGCCATGCGGTTTGCGCCGCGAGCACTTCGGTAGATCCCATGACACCTTCCCTGAAGCCTACCTGCGCGCAGCGCAGGTTTTCCTCGGCACTGGCAATATTTCTCTCCGCCATGGCAAGTCTCTTGCGAGCTTCTTTCACCTTGAATCTATTTTGCGTGACTTGAAGGTTTATCTTTTCTTTGGTGTCAGCGAGTTCAAGGCGTGCCATGCTTGTGGCTGCCTTAGCCGCACGAACCTTATAACTCGCGTCATTCCAGTCCCAAACGTTCATCTGCACCATTATGCCGACATTCCAAACGCCAGAAAAATTCTTCTGAAAGCCGTTGAACACATTTGGATTGCTTATCGAATAGCCACCTGTGAAAGCAATGTGTGGCAATCGTGCGGCACGCACAAGTTTAGTGCTCTCCTCGCTAAGGTCAATAGACTTCTGCAAAAGCCTTACCTCTGGTCGGCTGCTCAAGTTATTGTTTGCGTCATTGTTCTCGGATGCAAAGGCAACATTGGTATCGATGTGATCCTTGTCCTCATCGGCAAGGGTGATGCCATCGTTCATGGGCAATCCGCAAAGTTGGCAAAGCAGCATCTTCGACAATGCAAGACCGTCTTCTACTTGCGTAATCTGCATGTCGGCCTCGTTGACACGAACTTTCACTTTCAGTCCGTCTGCTCTTGTAGCAACACCTTGTTTTATCATCTTGCTCACGTCGTTGTCGAGTTTCTTTACAAGGTCGCGAAAACTATACGCCAACTTTTGCTTCTGTCGAAGTGAAACGACAAGCCAGTACGCCTGATCTATGCTGTACAGCGTAGACTGGTTTTTCAGACTTATATTGTCGTCGGCCATTTCTTCGGCTATGTCAGCCATGCGATTAGCAGCCACAATCGCGCCGCCCATATATATAGGTTGGCGCACGAATATGGATCCGGCGAAAATGTTGTGGGTGTCCGTATGAAGAGCATCAACAAGTTTTTGGCCAATCGTGTTTCCCAGTCCTGCGGCATACTGCGCCATGGGACCATTGGCGAACTGCTGTACGATATTGCCCACTTGTTGAGCCTGTTCGGGCGTGATGGTGCCCTTGCCAACCAAGTCTTGCAATTGATTGCCAATCCCCGCGGTCAAGTCCCCATTGAGCTTGCCTACGCCAGTGGTGCCAATACTATTGAGCTCTTTTTTTTGGCTCTTGCTCAGCAGATTTATCTCGCGACTGAAATAAGTGTATCCAGCCACGGCGTCCACCTTGGGAAGGTATTGCGTGCGCGCGGATTTCTTGGCATATCCTGTCATTTCCTTGTTGACCCTGGCCACTTGCAACTGCTTGTTGTTTTTTAGCGCAAGGGCACGGCAACTGTCGAGCGTAAGTGCATTTTGCGCCATGGCAGTGGAGAAACAGCCTGAACAACAAAAGAGGATAAAGGCTATCTTTGGCTTGTTCATGTTTTTTCTGTAATTCTATGACTATTAGACCATGAATTAGTGCAATACTATCTATGGCTATTGATTATAGCGCAATAGACAAATTGGCAAGTGAACCAATGTTACTCAAACGAGAAGCTGCGACTGCCAATCATGTTGCCATCGGCAAAGATGCTAACGTTGAACGTGCCACCCTCAAGCGTCTGGTCAATGTCGAGGTAGATACTCATAGGGGTTTCCTTGCCATTATATTCCACTGAGCGTTTGGCTGAGCATGAAAGCGAGCGGTTCTCATAATTGAAGTTTCCCGCGCCTCCGAGCAACGCTCCTGTCGGTGTCGTTACCCTGACATATACTGTCTTCATGCCACTTTGTGCTGTTACGTTACGCGCTATTGTGAAACTCACCAAGAACCTCTTGGCTTTCTTCAGCTTGCTTGTACCCTTACCACGCTTGTTTAGGGCTGTCATCTGTATGCCAGTGGCATCAAGCTGGGCCGCTATTGCCACCTTTTCGGACAGAGAGGCTTTTTCAGTGCTCAAACCTTCAATTTGCCTGTTAGCCTCAGCATATTGTCCACGTATGCGACTGTTCTCAGCCGTGAGATGCTGATTGGCGCGGTTCAGTGAGTCGATTTGTATGACGTAGCTCCTGAGCACCGCCCTAACGGTAGCAAGCTCCCTTTTCAAGCGGGCAATCTCGCGAGCGTCGGTGCTTTTCGTGTTGCGCAATTCGGCAAGCAATCTCTGCGTCTTCTCTTGCTCCGCGGTGAGTTGTTTTACGATGGAGTCGTTGTTGATTTGCGTCTTCATCTCGCTGTATTGGTTGGCAAACTGCTGATACTCGTTTTCCATCTCTTTCTTGTCGAGTGCGGCAAGCTGCTCCATCTCAGCATTCTCAGCACGTTGTTTATGCAGGTTGTAATAAAGTGCTCCGATACCACCCAAAAGGAGGATGATGACAATTACCAATGGGATAAGAACCTTCTTGTTCATCTTATGTCTTGTTTTATCTATCTTTAATATTAGTATTGTTCTAAGATGCAAAAGTAGTGAATAATAGGTTAATGGCAAAGCAATGTAGCTACCAAATTCTTATTATTTTATAATTTAACTACTTTTGGGAATAAAAAGAGCAATGTTGTTAATATTAATTTGTAATTTTGACCATGTATGAAAATTAACAGAAAGTATGATGAAAAAATATATAGTGTGTTTACTGGCAATGTTTTGCCAATTTTCTTTTGCCTCGTCCATTGATTCGCTCGTGGTAAAGACTGATTCTTCGGCTGTTCGCCACCAGGTGCTTATAAAGACCACAATGGGTGACATCACCGTTGAACTTTACAATGAAACTCCGCGGCATCGCGACAATTTCCTTCGCTTGGCCAAAGATGGTTATTATGACGGCAACTTGTGGCACCGTGTCATCTCCGACTTCATGATCCAGACTGGTGATTCCACTACGCGCCATGCCGCTCCTGGTGCTGAGGTAGGTGATTACTCGCCAAACTGGACTTTGCCGGCTGAAATAGATTTTCCAAAATATTTCCACAAGCGTGGCGCACTTGGTGCGGCTCGTGAAGGCGACGCGGAGAATCCCAAACGAGAGTCGTCGGCATCACAGTTTTATATAGTGTGGGGATTTCCATATGGCCCAAAAGGCATGGCAAAGTTTCAGGCAAGGCTCGACTCTATGACTCATGGGACAGTCAAATTTCCTCCAGAAATGTGCGACTACTATTGGTCGCACGGTGGCACGCCGTGGCTCGATGGCCAGTATACCGTTTTTGGAGAGGTGGTGAAGGGCTTGTCGGTGGTTGGCGACATTGACGC
>DJQL01000102.1 GCA_002437565.1 Prevotella sp. UBA6387 | reverse complement strand
AAACGCGACGCAATCTTTGCGCCGCGTTTTTATTATCTTTGCACCAAATCGTTTTTAAGCGTGAAAATAATAGAAGTGGTAGATGCCCTTGAACGTTTCGCGCCTTTGCCCCTGCAAGAAGACTATGACAATGCCGGCTTGCAAGTGGGACTGACAGAGGCCGAGGTATCAGGGGCATTATTGTGTCTGGACGTTACCGAGGACATTCTCGACGAGGCCATCGACAATGGTTGCAACCTCATAGTGAGTCATCATCCACTAATCTTCCGCAAGTTGGCGCGGCTCACGGGCGACGACTATGTGCAGCGCGTGGTGATGCGCGCCATAAGCGAGGGCATAGCCATCGTGTCGATGCACACCAACATGGACGCGGCACGAGGTGGGGTCAACTACAAGATAGCCGAGAAGATGGGCGCTGAGGTGTGCGGCTCCATTGGTCGCCATAAGGAAGCCGCCAACGATCAGGGAGTAGTTGTGAGCGGCAGCGACGGTGTCGTGGCACAGTTCAAGGAGCCATTGGCCGCCGACGATTTCCTGAAGATGCTCAAGGACGTGTTCCGCGTGGAGTGCGTCATGGCGGGCGAGTTGCTTCGTAGGCCCATAAGCACCGTGGCCATCTGTGGAGGGGCTGGCGACTTTCTCTTGAAAGATGCCGTGGCGGCTGGCGCCGATGCCTTCGTGACAGGCGAGATGCACTATCACCAGTTTTTCGGCATGGAGCAGGCAATCCAGATTGCCGCCATCGGACATTACCAAAGCGAGCAGTTCACCAAGGAAATCTTCAAGGAGATAATCGAGCGCGACTGCCCGGGCGTGAGATGCGTCGTGTCGGAGATAGACACAAACCCTATATTGTATATTTAGAACAAAACAAAATAGCTACTATGGCAACAACAAAGAAAGACCCATCTGAGATGACGGTGGAGGAGAAGCTCAAGACGCTTTTCCAGTTGCAGGTGACGCTCTCGGCCATCGACGAGAAGCGCGCGCTGAGAGGCGAGCTGCCTCTTGAGGTTGAGGACCTACAAGACGAGATAGAGGGACTGAACACCAAGATGCAGAAAATCAAGGACGAGATTGCCGATTACCAAAGCGCCGTGGCGCAGAAGCGCAACGAGATTGAGCAGTATCAGCAGAGTGTGGATCGCTACAAGGCTCAGCTCGATACCGTGAGAAACAACCGCGAGTACGACAATCTCTCAAAGGAGATAGAATTCCAGGAGCTGGAGATTGAGCTTGCCAACAAGAAGACAAAGGAGGCCGTGACTAAGATCAACGAGCGTCAGGAAGATTTGAAGAAGGTGGAAGACAACATCAGCGATCGCCAGGCGGACCTCGTGTCTAAGCGTGCTGAGCTCGACGACATCATGCAGGAGACCCGAGAGGCCGAGGCAGACCTCAAGGAGCGTGCCAAGGAGCTTGAGACCCGCATCGAGCCAAGGCTCCTCCAAAGCTTCAAGCGCATCCGCAAGGGCGCGCGCAACGGCTTGGGCATAGTCTACGTGCAGCGCGACGCCTGCGGTGGTTGCTTCAACAAGATTCCGCCACAGCGACAGATTGGCATCAAGCAGCATCAGAAAATCATCGTATGCGAATATTGTGGCCGCATACTCATCGACCCGGAGCTCGCCGGCATAAAGGTGGAGCCGAAGGTGGAGGAGAAGCCAAAGCGCAAGCGCACCGTCAGGAAGAAGAAGGCGGAAGACGCAGCCGAATAATTCAAGTAAGACATTATAAAAAACAGGGTCGTATCAACGCTCAAAGCGAGTGTGATACGACCCTTTTTCTTGTCGTTATCCGTGCCCCCATACGGCTATATCAGCTTCACGCTTGAATCGCGTCGGCTTCACGCTTGAATCGCGCCGGCTTCACGCTTGAATCGCGACGGCTTTTACGCTGATGACGCAACATATTCCTATTAAGATGTTTAACTTATTGCATATCAGGTTGTTGCATTTTCCTATGCATCTCACAGTGCCCATCTAATCGCGTTTTCAAACATCTTTACGAAGGCTGGGTTCGCAAAAAGCGAAGCGCTGTGCCCGAACTGGAAATACACGTTCTTTGCCTTCTTGCGCTCGTTGGTCCAGACCACGGGATGGTCGCCCATACGCACAGTGGAAGAGGGCACATAGCTGTGCTCATCCACATGGGCGAGCACGTGGACGTTTGGCCTGGGACTCTTGTCGTAGGTGTACCATTCGTCTTTTTCTATCAGGAACGTGTCGGGCACGTCTTTCATCACGGGGTGACGCTTGTCCTCCACGTTGACCGTGGCATCGGTGAGGGTGCTGATATAGTCTTTCCAGCGCACGCCGCCCATGAAGTCGCTGAACCATTGCCACATATCGCCAGCCCCGAAAATGTCGCCAAGGAGCGTGGCGTGATGAAAGCCTATGAAGTTGCCTTGCCCCTTGTCTATGTATCGCTCGAAATCGCGAGCCGCGTCTTCGCTCCATGCGTGCGGCGCGCTGTAGGGAGGATAGTTGAGCATCAGTATGACGTTGAATTGCTTGAAGAAGTCTTTGTGAACCTTGCTGAGATCAGCCACCCACGTGGTCTCGGCGTTCATTTCCTCTTTGTGCTTGTCGAGCCACGCCTTGGCCGCGTCGCAGAAGCCTTGGTGCGGAGTGCCCTGCTCGGCTATGCACAATATGCGTTTGCGTGGCGTGGAGGCTTCGAGAGCCATGCAGGTAAAGAGGCAGAGAAGCACGAGAAGCAGTATGTTCCTTTTCATTTGCGGTGTATTTATAAGGTGAGTCATGTCATTTGGAGTTTACGCCATCCATCGCTATCGAGGCTGCGCCCAAGAGGTTTATCAACCTCGGGTTCAGTTTCGTCAGGACCACGCCATTGGTGACGAAGCGCATGGTCACGGGTTGAAGGTGCCGGCGTATCTCCTCTATGAGGAAGCCATCCGCCACCATCTCGCCACCAAGGATCACGGTGTCGGGGTCGCTGACGCGCACGAGGTTCATTATCAGGTTGGCCAGTGCCTCCGACGCGTTGCCCACGAGCTTGGCGCAGAGAGGGTCTCCGGCGCGAGCGAGCCTGAATACCTCGTCAGCGCTTATCATCGTGTCCTTGTCGGGGAAGTGGAGCCGGGTCTCGTAATACGGTCTCAGGAATCGCGCGCAACGGTCGATGCCCATCATCGATGCTATCGATTCCACGCAATCCATTCTGCCGCACGGGCAACGCACGCCTACCTGCACACCCACGCGCAGGTGTCCCACCTCGCCGGCGTTGTAGTTGGCGCCTCGCAGCAAGACACCATTCGACACGATGCTCGCCGCGATGCCCGTGCCCACGTATAGATAGATGAAATCCTGGGTGTTCTTGCCATATCCCCACTTCCTCACGGCGTTGGCCCCGCATTTCACGTCGTTGTCTATGAAGCACGGCACATGAAACTCATTGCTGATGGCCTCGGCGAAATTGATGGCTTGCGACCGGTCGGGGTCCATCTGAAACCAAACGCCATTGACGGGATCCACGCGGCCTATGAGCCCCACGCCTATCGCGAGAGGCCGTTCTTTCCATCCTTGGGAAGATTCAAAGTCGTGCAGGGAGTCAACTATCATGCTCAAGGCACTTTCCTGGTTGAAAAAAGCAGAAAGGTATGTCTTGGACTGCATGATGTTTCCCTCTGGGGTTATCTCAGCTATTACTATTCTCGTTCCCTCAAGAACTACACCTATGAATGTATTCATGATCAATATAGAATTAAAGTTTTGATGGACTTGTGCCAAACTGCTTTTTGAAGCAAGTGGAGAAGTATTTTGGGTCGGCGAAGCCCACCCTTGCCGCGACCTCGCTCACCGTGAAGGCGTGTGATGCCAAGAGCTCCTTGGCCTTGTTGAGCCTTATCATGCGGATGATGTCGTTTGGGCTGTGCCCGGTGATGGATTTCAGCTTGCTGAAGAGCGTGGAGCGTCCCATGGCCATCTCTTGGCACAGGTCGTTGACGGAGAAATCGCTGTTGGACAATTGTGCCTCCACTATGTCGTGCAGCCTCTGCATGAATTCTTCGTCGAGCTTGCTCTTGTAGTCTATCTGCTCCGTCAGGTCCATTTTCGACAAGGCCTCTTGCAAGCGTTGGCGCGTCTTCCATATATTGCGGACGCGCGCCTTGAGAACCTCCATGTCGAGAGGCTTGCAGATGTAATCGTCGGCACCCGACTCAAGGCCGTAGATGACGTTCTCGCGCTCTGTCATGCCAGAAATCATGACAATGGCTATGTGGCTCGTCTCCATGTTGCCACGCAACCGGCGGCAAAGCTCATATCCATTCATTATCGGCATATTGATGTCGGTAATCACGATGTCGGGACACTGCGAGGTGGCCATGTCGAGGCCTTCGCCGCCATTCATGGCAGTTATTATCTTGTATTCGCCCGACAATGC
>DJQL01000070.1:1663-20000 GCA_002437565.1 Prevotella sp. UBA6387 | reverse complement strand
GAAAAACGCTCATGGGAGTCGTTCCTGAAACGCATGCGCCCCGTGGCAAAAGACATGATGCGTCGCGGAATCTCATTCTCAATGGAATATTAAAACTCAACGAACAACTACATATTTTTATATATACATAATGAATATTAGAATCACAATTATTTTATCAACCGTGGTATTGGCAACCATGGCAACAACAAATGCCTTTGCCACACACAAAAAAGCGACCAAGACCAACAAGAACACTGAGACAAGAATAGAAGCTGGCATGAGAACCATAACCGAAGACGCTGCACGCGCACACGTCTATTTTCTTGCCGACGACTTGCTTGAGGGGCGCAGAGCCGGTGAACGAGGCTCGCGCATAGCCAAACGCTACATAGAGTCGCAGATACGCGAGCTCGGGCTCACGCCACTGATTGGCAACTCGTATGAGCAACCATTTGAGGCTTGTGGCGCACAACGGCTAAAACGCAGCCCTCGCTTCTACGTAAACGCTGACTCGATAGCAAAGATAAAGAAAGGCGTTTACCAGTCGCTTGCCCTAAGCAACGTGCTTGCCGTGCTACCAGGACGGAAAGGCGATGAATATGTCGTGGTGGGCGCGCACCTCGACCATGAAGGCCTTTATGCAGACATGGCTGGCGACGGAATATACAATGGAGCCGACGACAACGCGTCTGGCGTGTCTGCCGTATTGCAGATAATGAAAGCATTTGTGGCAAGCGGAGAACAACCGGAGCGCACCATGGTGTTCGCCTTCTGGGACGGTGAAGAGCAAGGACTGCTCGGTTCGCAATATTTCACCGACCACTTTGAAGGCATGTCAAAAGTAAAAGGATATCTCAACTTCGACATGGTGGGAAGCGGAACTGACAGCAGATACCTCATGTATTTCTTCACGGCGGCACATCCAAAACTCGGAGAATGGCTCAAGGAAGACATCATCAAATACAAGTTCAGAACCTTTGAGCCTGACTACCGTGCCTGGGAGAACCCAGTCGGAGGCAGCGACCAGCAATCGTTCCATCTCAAGGGCGTGCCAATCGTTTGGTACCATACAGGTGGACAACCCCACTACAACCAACCAGATGACGAGGCCTCGACATTGAACTATCCAAAGCTCACCGACATCACACGCGCTTCCTATCTCACGGCATGGCACATGGCTAACGAGGCCAACTATTAAAAAACTCAATAGGACAAAAAAGTTTACGGCCAAAAGCTATGTTTACGATTATTTTAATACCTTTGCATCCTTGTATACAAACATATTAAAAATACGAATTGTTTTCATAGCACTATGAAAAAACTTCAAAACACCACGTTGACGCTCATCGCCAGCGCTTTTCTTTCCCTGGCTTGCCATGCCGAAGGAAAGTTCGTGCCATTCAAGTATGGCAGTTTTGACACATGGGTTGTACGCCATGTCCATGAGTCATCGGTAATTGGCGGCAATACGAAGATCCTTTACGAGATTGGCCCCAATCGTGAGATTAAAGGGGAGAAGCCATACTCCAACCTTGGAGGCTCGCCATGGGGCACCAGTAACGTGATGGCAAAAGTGATGGGAGTCGTCAAGACCAACAACTCTGTCTATCGCGACGTACACGGTTCTGGCCATTGCGCAAAAATGGAGACCCACATAGAGACCTGCAAGGTGCTCGGCCTCATGAACATAAAGGTGCTCGCAGCCGGCAGCATTTTCCTCGGCGACATGAAAGAGCCTATTACAGGCACCAAGGAAGGCGTCAAGGCATTGAACTGGGGCATACCTTTCAACCATCGCCCGAAAGCCGTCAGGTTCGACTACCGCGTGCAAGTGTCCGGAAGCAAGAACCGCATAAAGCAGACTGGTTTCTCAAAGCCATCAACAGTGGCAGGACAAGACTATTGCATCGCCGTGTTATACCTACAGAAGCGACACGAAGACGCAAAAGGAAACATTACGGCACAACGCGTAGGCACAATGGTGGTGAAATACGGCAAGTCTACAAATGGCTGGGTCAATGGGGCCACCTACGAGATTCACTACGGCAACATCACTGGCAAGTCATTCTACAACGCAGCCACGATGGGCCTGCGCTCCACCGACTATGCCCGCAACTCAAAAGGCAAGAGCGTGATAGTGCACGAGACCGGATGGGCCTCAGCTTCAGACTCCCCGACACACATTATATTACAGTTCTCATCCAGCCATGGCGGTGCCTACGTTGGCACTGTAGGCAATACTTTTTGGGTGGACAACGTTGGCCTTGTTTACTAATGAGACTACCAATAATTTCACTCCTCATGCTCCTCGCCACGACAAACGCCATGGCAATGGAGCTTTCCGATACTGTTAAAACGAAGAAACGCGGTGTAGTGACTCGTTTTCTCGACTATTTCAACGATGCCAACAAGGGCAAGAAAAAGAAGGGCATTGATTTTTCCGTCATCGGTGGCCCGCACTATAGCACCGACACAAAACTCGGCATAGGACTCGTCGCGTCTGGACTATATCATTCTGCTCAACGCGATAGCCTGTTGCCACCAAGCAACATATCCGTGTTCAGCGACTTCTCCACAGTGGGCTTTTACATGATTGGCATACGCGGCACGCATATATTCCCGGGTGACCACCAACGCATCGACTACACCACATACTTCTATTCGTTCCCAAGTTATTTCTGGGGAGTGGGGTTCGACCAGGGCGACGACGACAACAACAAGAGCAAACTCAAGCGCGGGCAGGCACAGGTGAAGGCAAGTTGGCTGTTTCGCGCCTCAGGCAGCTTGTTCATAGGTCCCACGTTCGCTTTCGACTATATCAACGCCCATCACATCGACAATCCCCAACTACTCAATGGGCAACGCCGCACAACAACAAACGTAGGAGTCGGACTCACCGTTCTCTACGACACCAGAGACAACCTCACAGCGCCAAAACGCGGTGTCTACCTGTCGTTGCAACAAGTGTGTCGCCCAAGGTTCTTGGCAAACCATTACGCGTTTTCCACCACCAATCTACGCACCAGTGGCTACATACCATTATCCTCTGCCACATTGATAGCACTCGACTTCCGCACGGAATTCAACTACGGCAACCCTTCATGGGGCATGATGGCCCAGATTGGCGGCAGCAATACCATGCGAGGCTACTACGAGGGCCGATACCGCGACAAGAACAAGATGGAGGGGGAGGTCGAACTACGCCAACACATATGGAAACGCAACGGCATAGTGGCATGGGTTGGCTTGGGCACGATATTCAACAAGTTCAGCTCAATGAGAGCTCGCCACATTCTTCCCAACTATGGATTGGGTTACAGGTGGGAATTCAAAAAAAACGTAAACGTGCGCCTCGACTATGGCTTCGGCAAGTCTGGGCAAAGTGGATTTCTTTTCAATATCAATGAGGCTTTCTGAGTTTGGCATACTCCCTATTTTACCAATAATGACAAATGAGCAATAAGCTGCGTTTCATACTATCACCGACATTTCTTTCCAGCTACGCTGTCATTGCACTGACAGTACCAAACCTGGCACTATCCATAACAGACTCGATGCCTTTTGGGGCAGCAATGGCAAACATTTTCCTGCCCATGTCGGCATACACCATCATCATGTCGCTATCGCGACACCCAGGGAGGCAAGTCTGGATTCTCTTTCCATTGGTGTTCTTCGCAGCCTTTCAGATGGTACTCGTTTATCTCTACGGCGGTGGCGTGATAGCGGCAGACATGTTTCTCAACCTTATCACCACCAATCCTGGCGAGGCAATGGAATTGCTCGACAATCTCTTGCCCGCCGTTGCTGGAGTTTTCGTGCTCTACCTTCCCCTGCTCATAATAGCGGCTATACAGTGGTCGCGCCACATCACGCTAAGTGCCGCCAAGCGCCGTCCCGTCCGCCGTATTGCGTTGATCATATGGACCATGGCCACGCTCCTCGCTGCCACGCTCTACGTTGTTTATCCCAAGGGTGAGGAGAAAGCTGGCAGATTTGAGTATAGGGTCGAGAACAACCTATACCCTATAAACGTATTCTATAATCTATACCTCGCCATTCATGAGAGTTGGCTGTCAGCGCATTACCAAGAAAACGTCGCTAACTATCGTTTCAACTCCGTCTCACTGCACGAGAAAGCCTCCACAGAGGTCTACATATTGGTAGTTGGCGAAACGGCACGCTCACGCGACTTCCAACTCTATGGCTATCCACGGCATACCAACCCCAAGCTATCCAAAGAAAAAAGACTTATGGTGTTCAAGGGCGTGCGCTCACAATCCAACACGACACACAAGAGCGTGCCAATGCTCTTGACAGCCGCGAGCGCAGAGGATCACGACCGTCTATACCGCGAGAAAGGAATAATAGCGGCATTCCGCGAAGCAGGGTTCCACACGGCGTTTTTCTCTAACCAGCAACGCAACCATTCGTATATCGACTTCCTCGGCGAAGAGGCAAACGACGTGTGCTTCATCCGCGAACACATTGCCAACGGCATCACCTATGACGCGCAACTATTGCCTTACGTGAGAAAGGAACTATCAAAGCGCCCAAGAAAGTTGTTCATAGTGCTACATATGTACGGCTCGCACTTCAACTATCGTGACCGTTACCCAAAGGCAGACGCGCACTTCTTGCCCGACTTGCCCACTGAGGCAAAGGCGCAAAACCGCCCACAACTGCTCAACGCATACGACAACACCATCTTGGAGACCGACCGTTTCCTCGCAAATCTCATATCCATGCTCAGGGCACAAGGTTGCATATCCGCAATGCTCTACACCTCAGACCATGGCGAAAACATATTCGATGACGATCGCAAACTGTTTCTTCACGCCTCGCCACGCCCATCGACCTACGACACCGACGTACCACTCATGGTCTGGACTTCAAGGGAATACGACCGTTCGCATCCGTCAATCGTAAAAGCGCTAAGAAGCAACCTGCACAAGGGTGCCGAATCCAATGCGTCTGTGTTCCCGACAATGCTGTCAATAGGTGGAATCAAGACGAGACGGAATCTCGACAGCCTGTCGCTTGCCAACCCTGCCTATAAGCTCGGCACGCGCTACTATCTCAACGACCACAACCACGCCGTGCCTTTATCGGCATACGGGATTAGATGACGGCGTAGTATTAATTATCGCAAGACCAGATACCATGATACCAAAGGATTTCGCAAAATATACTCGACAGCTTATGGGCGACACGCTCTACTCCATCTTGGAGAACGGACTGACGCAAGAGCCCCCCGTGAGCGTGCGCCTCAACCCTTTCAAGGCCCATGATGGCCTTGACGGTTGCGAGCGTGTGCCATGGTGCGAATGGGGCTACTGGCTCAAAGATCGCCCCGCGTTTACCTTCGACCCATTGCTCCACGCTGGCTTATATTACGTTCAAGAAGCCGCTTCGATGTTCGTCACCGAAGCCGTGAGGCAATGCATTGAACGTGGAATCATTTCCTGTGAACCCATACTTGCCGCTGACATCTGCGCAGCTCCAGGAGGTAAGTCAACCGCACTGCGCTCAATACTTCCCAAAGACAGTTTGCTGTTCAGCAATGAACCCATTAAGCCAAGGGCAAGCGTTCTCAAGGAAAACATGGTTAAATTCGGGCACCCTGATGTCATCGTGACAAACAACTTTCCTCGCGACTACAAGAAAACCGGACTTAAGTTTGATCTCGTAGTTGCCGACGTACCATGTTCTGGAGAGGGTATGTTCCGCAAGGACGTTGGCGCGATTGAGGAATGGAGCGTGCAAAACGTGGAGAAGTGCAGACTGCTCCAACGCTCAATCATAGAAGACATTTGGCCATGCCTGAAGCCTGGTGGTTCGCTCATCTACTCCACTTGCACTTTCAACGCCCACGAAGATGAGGAAAACGTGCAGTGGATTGCCGACACGCTTGGAGCCGAGATTATAAGTCTGGACGTTCCTGAGGAATGGAATATCACGGGGCCTCTCGTCGGCTCGGTGCCTTGCTGCCGTTTCATCCCAGGCCGCACGCGCGGAGAAGGTCTCTTCATGGCGGTGCTAAGGAAAAATGGCACAGGCAAGAATGACAAGACCATGACGGCAAGAGGCAAGGGCTGTATAAAGAAGAAAAGCTCCGACTTCTACAAATGGTTGGTTGGCGACTTCTCTATCGTGGAGACAAACGGCTGTCTCAGGGCTATACCGTCACGTTGGTTACACATATATAATATTGTAGCGAAAACACTCCGCGTGATCCATGCCGGCGTGGAATTGGGCACGAGGAAGGGCAAGGACGTTATCCCCGACACATCGCTCGCTCTCAGCACGGCTCTCAACAAGTCGGCGTTCCCGCAAGCCGAGATAGGTTTCGCCCAAGCGGTCAATTACCTAAGAAAAGAGGCCGTGACACTGCCAGCCGACTCGCCACGCGGCTTTACCATAGTCACCTACCACAAACAGCCGTTGGGGTTCGTGAAAAACATAGGCCAACGAGCCAATAACCTCTATCCGCAAGAATGGAAAATAAAGAGCACTCACGTCCCATCGTCAGCATCATCGTTGCCATGGCGCGCAACCGTGCGATAGGTCGCAATGGCACACTGCCTTGGCACTTGCCTGAGGATCTCGCTCATTTCAAGAGCGTCACTTGGGGGCACACCATCATCATGGGAAGGCATACCTTCGAGTCGTTGCCCCACGGCGCACTGCCTGGGCGCCGCAACATAGTGGTGAGCTCCACGCTCGGCTCCTTGCCAAACTGTGAGGTTTGCCATTCACTCGACGAGGCTTTGGGCATATGCTCGCAAGACTATGAAAACATCAACACCGAAGAAGTGTTCATCATCGGTGGAGCCAAGCTCTATAGAGCTGCCTTGCCCTTGGCCAACCGAATGTACATAACATTGGTAGACCAGAATCCCAAAGATGCCGACACTTTCTTTCCCGAATTTAACACCAGCCAATGGCATGAATCGGAACTGCTGCAACACGATGGTTTCGCGTTCACGCTATGGAACTTAAAGAAAAAACATGGATAAAAAGACACAAACCTATCTTGACTTCCTGCGCTTCAGCCTTCACGAAAAGGCTGAACTGCCCCACTCAACCTATGACATCGACTGGGACGGACTCTTCAATTTCGGCACGAGCCAATGCATACGCGGGGTGCTATTTCAAGGCATCAAGAAGTTGAAAAGCTCAGGGCCACACCCCACGACAGAGCAATTAGGGCAATGGCTGGCCTACTTGACCGCAATAAAGAAGGCAAACGTACAAGTATACCGCGATGCCGATTTCATAACGAGGAAATTTGAGAAAGAAACAGGCTTGGATAGCCTGGTGATGAAAGGCCAAGCCAACGCCATGCTTTATCCCGACCCATACATACGAGAGCCTGGCGACATCGACTTGTGGACAATGGCTTCAACGAGACAAGTGATACACTGGGCACGCCGTCACGACCCCAAAGCCACCATCAGCTACCACCACATTGACGTGAAAGGACTTCGCACGCCTGTGGAAGTGCATTATGTTCCTTCTTTCATGGGGAACCTGTTCTATGAGTGGCGATTACGGCAATATTTCAAGAAAGAAAAAGCCATGCAGTTCGGCCACAAGCTTACGTTACCCGATGGGCTGGGCTCAATCGGTAGACTTTGCCATGATTTCGACTGCATCTTCCAACTGTCGCACATGATGCACCACTTTTTCTACGAGGGATTAGGGTTCAGACAGGTGATTGACTTCTATTACCTTCTTTGTTCAACGCGCGAAATCGACAAGGGTATCATGGCAAGTGTCAAGCGTTTGAATATGCGCAAGTTCACTGCCGCCATGATGTTCATCATGCACGACGTATTGGGATTGGAACAAGACAAGTTGCTATGCGAGCCCGACCACAAGATAGGCACAATGATGCTTGAAGAAATGTTGACGGCCGGCAATTTCGGCTTCCATGACGACAGGTACGATTTTTCCAACCTTCCTTTTTGGCGGCAATACCTCCTTGAGACTTACCGCAACCTACACTTCGCCAAGGCCTTCCCTTCTGAGACCGTCTTCGGCAGACCCATTTCGAGATTCTGGCACGCGGCCTACAAGTTCTGGTTGTCTTCGACTGCCGACTGAGCGCCGAAGTCTATCGGCAACTGACGGTCTATAACGGCATTGAAGCTCACTATTGTCTCCGAGCGCGAAAGGCCCAGCGGCTGAAGCTTATCGTGAATTATGTTGAGGAGATCGTGGTTGTTGTGGGCGAATATCTTGATAAACATGTCAAAGCCGCCCGTTGTGTAGTGGCACTCTGTCACCTCCGGAATCTGTCGCAACTTCTCCACTACTTGGTCAAACTTCTCTGGATCCTTGAGATACAGGCCAACATAGGCACACGTCTCATAGCCAATCTTTTCCGGGTCGATAATGAATTGCGAACCCTTGATTATTCCAAGGGACGTGAGCTTTTGGATGCGCTGATGAATGGCCGCACCACTGACATTGCACGCCCTTGCCACCTCAAGGAATGGTATACGGGCGTCACTTTGAATAAGTTGCAGGATTTTCTTGTCTAATGCATCAATAACTTGACGTGCCATTATATTCTTATTTCTTTTAATAATAAGGCAAAGTTACGAACTTTTCTAATAATCTGCAACTTTTTTAAGTCATTATGTTTTAAATGCTACACGCAAAGTGCCCCAAATAGCACGAAGCCATTTGCTTTGTACAAAGGCAAAGGCTATTGATTCACTCCGTGCTGTCGCTTGTCAGTGGCCGAATAGTTTATGCGGTATGCCTTTGCCTCTCGCAGTGCTTGCTTCACGTCGCTTATTATGCCCATCTTCGTGCCACGGTCTGCTTTTATCGATACCGTCATCTGTTCTTGGTCTTCTGGCGACATTCTGTTTCTCTCCGCTGCCACATAATCGGCCACCTCCGCCGGGGAAATGAACTTGTCGTTGAGTTGTATCCGCGTGCCACTGCCATAAACCTTACGCAGTTCCGCGGTAGGACGGCCTATATATATATAAGTCACGGAAGTCTTCTTGGTAAGCCGTGTGAGCTCGGTCCCTTGTGGTGTGCGAAACTTGACCTTGACGGTCTCCTTCTGCATATGGGTGACTACCATGAAGAAGAAAAGCACCGTGAAGATGAGGTCTGGAAGCGACGCGGTATTAAGCCCTGGCATCTCATGCCTTCTGGGTTGAAACATTCTCATTGCATTTCTCCTTTCCCATTGTATTGTTCGGCAATGCGTTGCGGGCAATCGTCTTTCACCTTGTCGCGTTGCGCCTGCGACAACGCCGCGTAATGGTTGCCGAAAAGCCGCAAGGCCGTTTGCTCTCGCAGGTCACGATATGCGGCCACGAGTTCTTGCTGCATGGCAAAATAGGTGTCATAGCTCGCTTGCGGATCCACGCTGACCGTGACAAGATGACGTTTGCCCACGCGTTTCACAAAGTTCTCAACCTCGTAGCGCAACTTGTCCATGGGGAAAGGCTTGTCGTCGAGCGACAACTGGTTCTCAGCGTTGATGGCGAGCCTCAGCGTCGTGCCTTTCTCCACGAACGACTGCTGCACGTCGTCCTTGCCCGTTGGCGTAAGCTGCCGTCTCAATCCCTTGTCTATGTCCATGTTGGTCGTGACAAGGAAAAAAATCAGGAGCATGAACGAGATGTCTGCCGTAGACGTGGTGTTGAGACTCGGCACACGTCGTGATTTACGCTTGAACATCATGACTTGCGAATATATCTTGTGGCACCATAGACAATCGCGGCAATGGCCACGAATATCATTACCAATGTGGTGGATACGAACATTCCTGAAGCCTTAAGCCAGAACGTGTCGGTATAATTGAGCCCGTTTATCTTCATTGTGTCCGATGACGCGAACAGAAACGTCAAGACGAGCATGATGGCAGTGCCCGTGGCGACGGCCAAGCCTATTTTCCTCACGGGTATGTTGTTTACAACGCGAGCTCCGCCACCGTTCACCTTGCCGCTCCTCACTGCCGACCACGCCGCCACGCCGATGGCCCCGGCCGTGAGCAAGAGCATGAACACGAGAAGCACGTCGGTGAACAACGGAGCGTTGAAGTTGCCGTCATCCTCGTAGGGGCGGTCAAAGCCCACAAGCCAGAAGAGCGCGAACACAAGCACTATGACGCCGCTCAACGCATACAACACCCGCGAAGGCAACTTTCTATAATCAGTTGTCATAGGTCAGCCCTCCTTGTTGGCATTCTTGTATCTTGCGATAGCGTCCATGAGCGTAATGGCCGATTCTTCCATCTGCGACGTGAGGTGGTCTATCTTTGAGAGTATATAGTTGTAGAACAATTGCAATATAAGTGCCGCTATTATGCCAAAGATTGTGGTTATGAGCGCCACTTTCATGCCAGCCGCCACTATGGTGGGGCTTATGTCGCCCGCTGTCTGTATCTGGTCAAACGCCATGACCATACCCACCACTGTTCCAAGGAATCCGAGCGATGGAGCCATGGCTATGAAGAGCGTTATCCACGAGCATCCCTTTTCCAAGTTGGCATCCTGCACCGAGCCGTAGCTCACTATGCTTCGCTCTATGTTGTCCATCTTCTCGTCTATCCTCTCCAAACCTTGGTAACATATCGAAGCCACGGGGCCTCGCGTGTCGCGGCACTGTGCCTTTCCAGCCTCTATGTCGCCGGCCTCTACGCGCTTGCTCAGGTCAGCCATGAACTTCTTGGCGTCTATCTCGCAAAGACTGAGGTAAATGATGCGCTCTATACAGAATGCGAGCCCCAGCACCAAGGCCAATGCCACAAACGACATGAATCCAGCGTTGCCCTCTATGAACTTGGTCTTGAGCGACTTGTAAAAGCCTTGGCCTTCTTCCGCCGGCATTTCCGTATCGCCATCAAGGTTAGCTACCGAGCTGTCGGCATCCATAAGCGAATCGGCGGAGGCATCATCAACGGCAGACGAAGATGCTGTGTCGGACTGTTGACTTGTTGAAGATTGCTTGGACGCTGAGACTTGAGGCTTCTCTACTGCTGACGAAGCCTCTGTCGCCGCCTTTGCCGCTGTCTTGCCAGCAGATGGGTCTTGCGCCCAGGCCACGGAGACGAAAAACGCGAGTGCGACACTAATTACAACATGGGCAAGCGATGATATGGCCTTGCCATGCTTGTTGTTTTTTCTGTAAGACATACCCATTAGTTAAAAAATCACGGCAAAGTTACTCCAATTTATGATTTAAGCAAAGAAAAAGGCATAAGTTTCTGTGTTTTTTTTCGTCACTTGACGACAGCCATTTACGAAAGCCTTGTCAAGGATGTCATGCGGTTTATTGCCATTGAAAAATATTTTGCAAATAATACTGTCAAAGCGTAAGTCTTTACGTTTTTCTTCGTATCTTTGCATTAGATACTATTCCGAAAATACAACCCACTGTAATGGAAAAACACAATTTTGTCACGATTGCCGACCTCGACAAGCAACAGCTTCTATACCTCCTGCAAATGGCAGAAGAGTTTGAGCGTCATCCCAATCGTGAGATTCTCAAGGGCAAGGTCGTCGCCACCCTTTTCTTTGAACCTTCCACCCGTACACAGCTGTCGTTCCAGACAGCGGCAAACCGCCTCGGAGCACGTGTCATAGGCTTCTCCGACGCAAAGACATCAAGCACCACCAAAGGCGAGACGCTGAAAGACACCATCCTCATGGTGGGCAACTACGCCGACATCATCGTGATGCGCCACTTCATAGAAGGCGCCGCGCAATATGCCTCAGAGATTGCGCCCGTGCCTATCGTCAACGCTGGCGACGGAGCCCACATGCACCCATCACAGTGCCTCCTCGACCTATATAGTATCTACAAGACCCAAGGCACCCTCGAAAATCTCAACATTTATCTTGTGGGCGACCTGAAATACGGGCGCACCGTCCACTCGCTTATCATGGCCATGCGCCATTTCAACCCGACATTCCATTTCATAGCACCGAAAGAGCTCGCCATGCCGCAGGAGTATAAGGACTATTGCGCGGCCAATGGCATACGCTACGTGGAGCACGCCGAGTTCACCGAGGAAGAGATAGCCGATGCCGACATATTATATATGACGCGCGTGCAAAAGGAGAGATTCTCCGACCTCATGGAATATGAACGCGTGAAGAACGTCTACATTCTCCGCAGCTCCATGCTCGGCAAGGCAAAGCCCAACATGAAAATCATGCACCCACTGCCAAGGGTCAACGAGATTGCCTACGACGTGGACGACAACCCCCACGCCTACTACATACAGCAGGCCAAGAACGGACTGTTCGCCCGCGAGGCCATCTACTGCCACTGTCTCGGCATAACACTCGACGAGATAAAGAACGACAAGACTATCATAGAGTGAGAACGAGGAAAACACAACAAGGAAACATGGCAAAGAAAGAACTTCAGGTAGCCGCCATCGAGAACGGCACCGTCATCGATCATATCCCAGCCGACAAGACCTACCAAGTGGTGAAGCTGTTGCGACTGGAGGAGATAAGCACTCCTGTCACCATTGGCTACAACCTCCCCTCAAGCAAGATGGGAAGAAAAGGCATCATAAAAATCGCCGACAAGTATTTCTCCGACGAGGAGATAAACCGCCTCTCGGTGGTAGCGCCAAACATCGTGCTCAACACCATCCACAACTACACGGTGGTGGAGAAAAAGCGCGTTGAGACACCGCTGGAGTTGCACGGCATCGTGAAGTGCAACAACCCCAAGTGCATCACCAACAACGAGCCGATGAAGACTTATTTCAATGTAGACAAGGCAAAGGGGCTCGTAAGGTGCCACTATTGCGACAAGGAGCAACGGCTCGACGAGGTAACGCTGGTTTAACAAGACAACAGTATTAACCTAACTATAAGCAGGACGATTATGCAGCAAGACACCAAGATTTTCGAGCTCATCGAGCAGGAGCACCAGCGCCAACTCAGGGGCATGGAACTTATCGCAAGCGAGAACTTTGTCTCCGACGAGGTCATGGCGGCAATGGGCAGTTACCTCACCAACAAATATGCCGAGGGTCTTCCCGGCAAGCGCTACTACGGAGGTTGCCAAGTGGTAGACCAAGTGGAGCAACTTGCCATCGACCGCGTGAAGCGTCTCTTCGGCGCCGAGTTTGCCAACGTGCAGCCCCACTCCGGCGCGCAGGCCAACCAAGCCGTGCTGCTCGCCGTGCTCAAGCCTGGCGACACGTTCATGGGTCTCGACCTCGACCAGGGCGGACACCTCTCACACGGTGCCAGCGTAAACACCTCCGGCATACTCTACAACCATATAGGCTATACCCTATGCCGCGAGACGGGGCGCGTGAACTACGATGAGATGGAACGCCTCGCCTTGGAAAACAAGCCGAAACTCATCATCGGCGGCGGCTCGGCCTACAGCCGCGAATGGGACTATGAGCGCATGCGCAAAATTGCCGACGAGGTGGGAGCGCTGCTCATGATAGACATGGCGCACCCCGCAGGGCTCATAGCCGCAGGACTGCTGAAGAACCCAGTGAAATATGCCCACATCGTGACGACCACGACCCACAAGACTCTCCGTGGCCCGCGCGGAGGCGTCATACTCATGGGCAAGGACTTCGACAACCCCTGGGGCCTGCGCACCAAGAAGGGAGAGCTGAAGAAGATGAGCCAACTCATCAACTCCGCCGTCTTCCCAGGCAACCAAGGCGGGCCACTCGAACACGTCATCGCGGCCAAGGCCGTGGGCTTTAGCGAGAACCTACAGCCATCATGGACAGATTATGCCAAGCAGGTCAAGACCAACGCCGCCGTGCTCGCGCAAGACCTCATCGGCAAGGGCTTCGCCATCGTCTCCGGTGGCACAGACAACCACTCCATGCTGCTCGACCTAAGGCCTAAGTACCCAGACCTCACTGGCAAGGTGGCAGAAAACGCGCTCGTGGCAGCAGACATCACGGTGAACAAGAACAAGGTGCCTTACGACGAGCGCTCGGCATTCCAGACGTCAGGCATCAGGCTTGGCACAGCCGCCATTACCACTCGTGGCGCAAAGGAAGACATGATGCACCTTGTTGCCGACCTCATAGACGAGGTCCTCGCCGACCCAGAGAACGACAAGGTGATAAAGAGCGTGCGCGAGAAGGTCAACGCCACGATGAGCAAGTATCCTCTCTTCGCTTATTGATAAAGACAATAACAAACCACACATTTTAATATATCACAATGAACAGAACAGAACTTATAGCCAAGGTCGCAGAGCGCGCGCAGGTGTCAAAGGCAGATGCCGCCAAATGCCTCAACACCGTTCTCGGTGTCATTGCCGACAACCTCACCAAGGGTGACAAGGAAATCGCCCTGCCCGACTTCGGTCGATTCTACGTAAAGCAAGTGCCCGAGCGCACGGGCATCAACCCACGCACAAAGGAGAAAATCACAATCGAGGCTCACGAGAAACTGGTATTCAAGCCTTCCGACAACCTCGACCTCTACACACGCAAACACTGCTAAGTGATAGGGAAAACATTGGGGACGGTCACGCGTAAGGGCCGTTCCCTTTTTTATTTGCCATACGCATAAACCACAAGCATGGAGACGAACAGCGACATGGAGACACCACGCGAAATAAAAGGCAAGGATGAAGGCTGCTTGCCCCTTAGCATCGTAGTCTTCGAAGACGACCCATACCACTTCCGGCTTCTCCGCCACCATCTCGCAGCCATCAACCCCGGCCATGAAGTGTTGGGGCCATTGACTTCTGTAGAGTCTGGCAAGGCCTTCTTCTCCTACCATCAAGACGTGGACCTCATCATCGCCGACATACGGCTGAGCGACGGCCTCGTGTTCGAAGCCCTCACCTACGCACCCGACGACATACCTATAATCTTCACCACCGCGCACGACGACTATGCCCTTGAAGCCTTCAACCACAATAGCCTTTGCTATCTCCTTAAACCCATTGACGAGTGCGCCCTGGCAAAGGCCATAAGAAGGACCATGCCTCTCATGAGGATTGCCAACCACGAATCACGGAAGCCAGCCACGACATTCGGCAGCCAGCACCGCCACGACTTCCTCGTGAAGACGGCGACAGGAGAACGGCGCGTCTACGCACCAACGTTGCGATACGTGGCGTCGGAAAACAAGTCAACCTACCTACACCTCATCGATGGAGCGTCGTTCACGCTCGACCTGACGCTTGAAGAGCTCGCAAGGCAACTCGACCCGAATGTATTCATGCGCGTGAACCGCAAGTACATAGTAGCCAAGGAACAGGTTAGGGGATTCGAGCATCTCGCCAACGGCAGGATACGGCTCAAACTCTACGGAGACACTTGCCCAGAGATAATCGTAAGTCGCACACATCGCAAAGAAGTGTGCGAATGGCTTGAGAGATAACAACCGTTCATCCTCTCAAAACGACATTTCGGTATATTACAAAGCCTCTACCGCAGCTTTCTTTTCCGATAGTTCTACCTTTGTTTCACTAAAAGGACACAACAGGTAACAAACAGAATAAGACATGGAAAGAAAGAATGAGACGCTAAGAAAGCTTTTCGAGAGCCATTACACGTGGATTGAAGGCTTCAACCGCAACGTGCGCCGCTACTACGACCGCATGGCCATGATTGACCCCTACTCAAACCGCCAATGGACATATAAGGAACTCAACAACGAGGTCAACCGCCTTGCCAACACCTTGCTCGAAGATGGTTTCAAGGATGGTGACGTGGTTATGGTGATGACGCAAAACTGTCCAGAATTTGCCTTTGCCTATATAGCCACTCAGAAAATCCATGGCGTGATGTCGCCCGTGAGTTTCCGACTCAGCGCAGGCGAACTGGTACACAACCTCAACGACTCGAATCCCAAGGTCATAATTTTCGACAGCAAGCGCAAGGACACCGTGCTTCAAGCCGTAAAGACAAGTGGCCTGATGCCAAGCCACCTCATCGTCACTGATGGCATAACAGACAAAGAAGTGATGTCATACCACGACTATGTTGAGGGTGCTTCAAACCGTGAACCGTCAGTTGTGGAACCACACAACATCTACGAAGAGACAACGAGGCTCTACACCTCAGGCACGACAGGAAGGCCCAAGGGCGTGCCATTGACATCGATAAACGAGGTGCTGTCCGCTCACGACATAATGATTCATTTCCCAATGAGCTTCCGCGACGTAACCATGAACACCACACCGTGGTTCCATCGTGGCGGCATACACTGCGGTGGGCCTTGCCCAACGTTCTACGCAGGAGGCACGCTCGTGGTTATGAACAAGTTTGACGCCGTGAACACGCTCAAATACGTGTCGCGCTACCACATCACGTTTGTCATAGGCGTGCCAACGGTGCTTGAGGAACTTGCCGACGCGCAAGAGAAAAACGACTACGACCTCTCGTCACTCTCCGGCATCATAACCATGGGCTCGCCACTGGAGAGATCCGCATGCCTTCGCTACCAAAAGGTGCTCACCCCCAACATATACAACGGCTACGGCACGACCGAAACGCTTTGGAACACCTTCCTCCGCCCGTTCGACTTGCCAGAATACGCTGGCACGGCAGGCGCGTCAATGGTAGACGACGACGTGCGCGTGGTAAAAATCTACGAGGACCGAAAGGCCGAACCAGACGATGTGGTGGCTATGGACGGTCAAGAGATTGGAGAAGTGGTGATATGCTCACCGGCAAAGTCTCCATACAAGTATTTCAATAACGAGAAAGAGACTGAAAACAAATATTACAAAGGATTCATTTACACGGGTGACCTCGCCACTTGGGACCAACACCAATACATCACCATACTTGGCCGCAAGGACGACATGATAATATCATCGGGAGAGAACATCTATCCAACGGAGATTGAAGAGGTGCTCAACAAGCATCCGAAAGTGAAAGACTGTATTGTGACATCCGTGCCCGACAAGATTCGCGGACAAGTGGTCACGGCCTACATAGTGAGGTCTGGCCACAGCCTCAAGCCTGAAGACCTTGACCAATTCTGCAAGGACTCACCCGACATAGCCAACTTCAAGCGCCCACGTTTTTACCGATTCGTGGAACAAATACCACGCAACGCCACGGGCAAGAAATTGCATGTGAAAATAAAGGCCATCGCCAAGGACGACCTTATCAATGGGCTGCTTTATAGAGTGTGAAAATGAACGAACTCAACGACAAGGAATGGTACGATAAAGGCAACGAATACCGAAGCCGACAAGACTGGAAGCACGCCTTGGAGTGCTACATGCGCGCCGAGGAACTCAACCCCGACGGCCCGGCAAGATACGCCAGGCAAATGACCGAGGACATCGTGGCCTTCTATTGTCGCGACTATTATAATCCATAAAACTAACATGGCAAAAATGAAAGGTGCCATAGTCGTCAACACCGACCGATGCAAGGGCTGCTCCGAATGCGTTGTGGCTTGCCCGGTCGGGGCAATCGAATTGGCACACATGAAAATCAATGTTCACGGTTACCAATATGCGCAGCCGAGTCTCGACGCCGACCGGTGCACAGGATGCGCCTCCTGCGCCATCGTCTGCCCGGACGGCTGCATAACGGTATACCGCAAGAAGGTGGAGGAAGACAAATGAATCGACAAGAAGTTTTGCTGATGAAAGGCAATGAGGCCTTGGCCCATGCCGCCATCAGGTGCGGTGCCGACGCGTTCTTCGGCTATCCAATAACCCCACAGACCGAGATAATAGAGACGCTGGCCATGCTTAAGCCATGGGAGACCACTGGCATGGCCGTGGTGCAGGCGGAAAGCGAGACAGCATCTATCAACATGCTCTACGGAGGCGGTGGCTCTGGCAAGCGAGTGTTCACCACAAGTTCGTCTCCAGGCATAGCCCTCATGCAGGAAGGCATAAGCTACATGGCTGGCGCGGAGATTCCAGGTGTGATCGTAAACGTGCAGCGCGGTGGTCCTGGCCTTGGCACCATTCAGCCATCACAAGGCGACTATTTCCAGGCCACGAGAGGCGGTGGCAATGGCGACTACAAGGTCATAGTGCTTGCTCCTGACAGCGTGCAGGAGATGGCCGACTTCATGGACCTTGCCTTTGAGCTTGCCTTTCGTTACCGCAACCCGGTGATGATTCTATCCGATGGCGTAATTGGACAGATGATGGAGAAGGTGGTGTTGCCTCCACAGAAGCCGAGGCTCAGCGACGAGGAAGTGATGAGGAAATATCCATGGGCATCGTTTGGCAGGGTCGGAGGCCGCAAGCCAAACATCATAACGTCGTTGGAGCTCAAGCCTGAGGTGATGGAGGAGCGCAACATCCACTTGCAGAAGAAATACCAAGAGTGCAAGGAAAAGGAGACGCGCTGCGAAACCATCATGATGGACGATGCCGAGTATGCCGTGGT
>DJQL01000070.1:0-1612 GCA_002437565.1 Prevotella sp. UBA6387 | reverse complement strand
GGCATCAAGGCAGGGCTTTTCCGACCCATCACCCTATGGCCATTCCCTGACAAGCAGATAGCCGACCTCTGCAACCATTGCAAAGGCATACTTGTGGCTGAAATGAATGCTGGACAAATGATAGACGACGTGCGTCTGGCCGTGAATGGACGGGTGCCCGTGAAACACTATGGAAGGCAAGGCGGAATAGTGCCAGACCCAAGCGAAATAGAAGAAGAACTGAACAAATTGCGCAACTATGCAAAATGACATTATAGCGCCCGAAAACCTTGTCTACACCAAGCCAAGGCTCATGAACGACACGCCCATGCACTACTGTGCAGGGTGTTCGCATGGCGTGGTGCACAAGTTGGTGGCAGAGATAATAGAAGAAATGGGCATGGCCGACAAGGCCGTGGGCGTGAGTCCCGTGGGCTGTGCCGTGTTTGCCTACAGATACATAGACATAGACTGGCAAGAAGCTGCCCACGGACGTGCTCCCGCGGTGGCCACAGGCATTAAGCGCTGCTGGCCAGACCGATTGGTATTCACATATCAGGGCGACGGCGACCTCGCCGCGATAGGCACCGCCGAGACTCTCCACATGCTAAACCGTGGGGAAAACATCCCTATAATATTCATCAACAATGCCATATATGGCATGACCGGCGGGCAGATGGCGCCAACAACCCTCATAGGACAGAAGACAAGCACGTGTCCCTATGGACGCGACCCGAAAATAAACGGCTTTCCTCTCAATATCACCGACATGGCCGCCACGCTTGACGGCACTTGCTACGTGAGTAGGCAGAGCGTGGAAAACGTAGCCTCCATACGAAAAGCCAAGAAAGCCATTCGCAAGGCTTTCCAGTCAGCTATGGAAGGCAAGGGCTCATCACTCGTGGAGATAGTGTCGACATGCTCAAGCGGTTGGAAATTGTCGCCAGTCAACGCCAACAAATGGCTGGAAGAGCACATGCTCGAACACTACAAAAAAGGTGACCTGAAAGACACTACCGGCATTTAACTTACTGAAGATGAAAAAAGAAATTATCATAAGCGGATTTGGAGGCCAAGGCGTACTGTCCATGGGCAAGATACTTGCCTACGGCGGCCTCGTGGCCGGCAAGGAAGTGACATGGATGCCTGCCTACGGTCCTGAGCAAAGGGGTGGCACGGCCAACGTCACTGTCATCATCAGCGACGACCGCATATCATCACCAATACTCTCAGCATACGACATTGCCATCGTGTTGAACCAGCCATCGCTCGACAAGTTCTTGCCCAAGGTGAAAAAAGGCGGCATGCTGATTTACGACGGCAACGGCATAGTGAATCCACCATCGCGCGAAGACATAAGTATATACCGCATCGACGCGATGGCAAAGGCTGCCGAGATGAACAACAACAAGGTCTTCAACATGATTGTCCTTGGCGGATTGCTCCATGTGGTGCCGTTCATACCAGACGAGGCCCTGGAGAAAGCCCTGTTCAAGATTCTGCCAGAACGACACCATGCTCTCATACCCCTGAACATGGAAGCCGTGAAAGAAGGAAAGAGTATAATAAAAGAGTGCAAATGATAAACCACGAGATTGAGGTCAACTACCACCACTCCATGCCAATACAATTG
>DJQL01000095.1:3758-14560 GCA_002437565.1 Prevotella sp. UBA6387 | reverse complement strand
GTCATGGCGCGGAGTGCCGTCTTGTAGTCGTCGGCTATGCGGCGCATGGTCCAGTCTTTGAGGTTCCACGTGAGCTCGTCGCCGTCCATTTCGGCCGTGAGCGTCACGTCTCCCACCAGACCCTTGAAGTCTTTTATGGCTCGCCCGAAGTTGATGCGTCCCATTCCCTCCACGAGCATGGTTAGCTTGTCGCCTTTCTTGGTGGCCGGCAGGGGTAGGGAGCGTTCGTTTTTCACGCGGTCTATCTTGCCGACATACTTGCCGTTGACAAACACCTGCACGAAGTCGTGGCCGTCGATGTTGAGCGTGGAGCCATTGGCCGTCTCTGGCAGGTCGGTGTTGTATATCATCGAGCCATAGCCCATGTTCATGTCCTCGAAGGTGAGCGGCTCGCGGCTTGTGGCCGTGCTGTCCGCGCCCATGTATATCGGTGCCACGTTTTTGAGCGTCACCTTAGGCACGCTTATCACCTCAGCGGCCTTCTTGGGCACGTCGGGCAGTTTCTTGTCGGAATATTTGGCGAGGGTCTTCCTCAGTTCCCAGTATTTCTCCGTGGGCAGTCCATACTCGTTTATCGGCGCGTCGTAGTCGTATGATGTCACGTCGGGCGCGAATCCCGGCGAGTTGGCCCCTGCCCAGTGCCCGAACGAAGTGCCTCCGTGGGTCATGTAGAGCGAGAACGATATGCCCTTGGAGAGCATCTCGTCTATTCCATCCACCATGTCCTTGGCCGGACGAGTCTCGTGGCGCGCTCCCCACTTGTCGAACCATCCGCTCCAAAACTCGGAGCACATGAGCGGCGTGTTGGGGCGGAGCTCGCGCAGGCGGCTAAACTGGTCGTCGATGTTGGCACCCGTGCCGAAGTTCATTGTCCAGATGAGGTCGGGTAGGGCGTTTTTCTCAAAGTTGGAGTTCCAATCGCACTGGAAGAGTGTCACGTCCTTCGACTTGTCGCCAGTGGTGTTCCAGTATTTGCGCAAGGTGTCGCGAATCTGCGCCACGTATGCCTTGTCCTCGCCATAACTGCCATACTCGTTTTCCACCTGCACCATGATGATGGGTCCGCCATGGGCAATGGTGAGTGGCGCGAGTTGCTCTGCCACCTTCTTCTCGAAGATGTCCACGCGCGACATGAAGTAAGGGTCTTGCTCTCTCAGGCGAATGTCCTTTTTCTTCAGAAGCCACCAGGGTAGGCCGCCCATCTCCCATTCGGCGCACACGTATGGGCCGGGTCGCACGATGACGTACATGCCGTTTTTCTTTGCCAGGCGGCAAAACTCAGCCACGTCGTTCTGCCCCGTGAAGTCGAACGCTCCCTCGCGTTGCTCGTGTATGTTCCAAAAGATGTAGATGCAGATGGTGTTCATGCCAAGGGCCTTGCACATCTTGATGCGCTGGTCCCAATATTGGCGCGGTATGCGCGGATAGTGTATCTCTGCCGCCTTCACCACAAAGGGCTTGCCGTTGAGCAGAAAAGTCTTGTCGCCCACGCCAAACGTGGAGCTCGTCCTTGCCGCTGCCGTGGCAGGTGTGGGAAAGGCCACTATTGCGGTGGCTATCGCCGCCATCAGATAGTTTTTCAGTTGTCTCATCTATGTTCGTTAAGTTTTAAAAGTCGTGTCTTATGGCTATTGCTCCACGAATGTGGTGATGCTCCTTGGTGCGAGTGTCGTGGAGCCGTCTGTCGTGCCCACGGGCGCGAGGCTTTCCGCCGACGTGTCGCTCGTGCGGTACATTTGCCATTTTTTGGCTGCTCCATCCTCCATTGCGAATGCCACAGGCTTCTGGTCTTCCGAGTAGTTGATGGCCACGATAGCCCACTTGCCGTCAGCGTTGCGGTATGCTGAGCACATCACCCCCTTGGGATCGGTGCATGAGTCGTCAGCGTCGGCCACATTGCTTCCTTGCTTTTCCATGGTGTAGCGTTGCGCTCCTGGCCTTACGAAACGGCTGAAGTTGCCCAATGCCCAAAGCAGTTTGGAGTCGGTTGCCCATCCAGTCTTCCAGTTGTCGTTGCTGTACACTCGCAACAGGCCGTCGCGGTAGTCGCCGCCAGCTGCCCTCCACCAGCTCCAGCTCTCGGCGTTGGCATATACAAGGTCGTGGTGTATGACGCGCGCCACATAGAGGGCGGTCTTCATGGAGTGGTCATAACCTGAGCCACCGCCTATCTCCTTGTCGTTTGACATGATGCAAATCTCAGTCTGCCAAAACTTTATGCCTTGCTTCTCGCACGCCTCGCCCACTTTCTTTCGCATTTCGCGCATGAAGCTCACGGGCGTGTTTGTCCAGTAGCTGTGCGCTCCGATGAGTTGTGGCAGGTGCTTGAGTTTTCCAACGTAGGTTGCTGTGCTGTCGGAGCTGAAATACGATTTAATCTCGTTGCCGCGTTGCCATCCCGCGTCGTGTACGCCGAGTAGACAGCGATAGTCGCACGCCTCGTTTATCAAAATCTTGGTGTCGAGCTTGGCCTTGGTCAAGGCCTTGTCGAGTTCGCGCGCCACATGCGCCACCTCGCGGTTTGTGGCCGGACTTCCCTCCTGCTTGGGGCCAAGCCAGTTCCACGAACCGTCTGGCTCGTTAACGGGACTTATGTAGTCTATCCTCACGCTGTCGTGGCTCTCTATGCCCTTGATGGCCGTGGCCATGTATCGCGCGAAGTCGTCGTAGCAGTTGTCCTTGAGGTTGATGGTGCCGCCGCGCCCCGTGTTGGTGGCGAGGCCGTTCTTTGTGAAATACACCGGAGCCGAGTTGCAGAAGGCGAGAAGGTTTGGCACTCCACGCTGTTTGGCAAGTTTGAGGAAATGGCGTTGTCCGGCCTGGCGCGACCAGTCGTAGGTGCCGTCTTTCCGCAGCACGCACTCCGTGCGAGTGGAGTAATTGATGTGTGAGCTGTCGCCCTGCTCCGCGCTTCCGGCTCCAAGGTTGAATCGCCATATCGATAAGCCTATACCTCGTGGCTTGCCCTGCGCGTCGTTTTCGGTGCTGAAGAGCCAGTCGGCTATCTGCTCTTGCTGCTTTTCCGGCCACAGGCCAATAAACTGCATGCTCCACGCGTCGCTCGCGCCGAAGTGCTCAATGTGCTGGCGAGGCTGTGAAGTGAGTATGTCGTATCTGATGGGTTGTTGAGCCTTGGCCGTCGTGGCCAGGAGAAGCGTGGCAACGGCGACGACGCTAAAACGATAGCGTATGTTTGGTTTGTTCATAATATGAGTTTTTGGTTTTCTCGATTGCAAAGTTACGATTTAAGGGTGTTTGCCTTTGGTTACATTTTAATATAAAAAAGGGCGATTTTGGTTTGCTTTCACCAAAATCGCCCTTTTGCTATGGGTATGTTATCATAATCCGCGATGGTCGCATTGTCACAAGCTTTGCACAAACTGTTTGGGCGTGACTTGCATCTTGCGTTTGAACTGCGTGCGGAAATTCTTAATGTCGCTGAACCCGCATTGCTCGGCCACGCGTTCCACATTGGTTTGTCCCTCCTTGAAGCACGTCACGGCCTTATAGATTTTGTAGTCGTTGACAAACTCGATGAGCGACATGCCTGTCATCTGCTTCAGCTTCTTGTAGAGAGTGGAGTGACTCATCGCGAGTTTCTGCGCGAGGAAGTCTACGTTGAAGTCAGGGTTGGCGAGATTGTCGTCTATTATCTCGCGGCACCTCAGGAGGAAGATCTGCTCTTCCTTGTTGTACGACTTTTTCCCCTTGGCTATCGACGTGGTGAGCGCGGCGTTGTCGCTCTCGGCTATCAGGCGGTCTATCCTCGTGCGCAGTAGCTTGAGCGACACAGGCTTGGTGATGTAGGCATCGGCTCCGGCATCGTATGCCTTGATGCGCTCTTCCTCTGATGTCTGGCCAGTGAAGATAATGACCTTGACTTGCCGCAGCTTCTTGTCGTTCTTGAGCGTGCGCAGGAATTCGAGGCCATCGAGCTCTGGCATCATCATGTCGCACACGATGAGGTCGGGTAGCGACTTGGCGGCTATCTCCAGCCCTTCTTTGCCGTTGTATGCCTTGAGCACGTGGAAGTCGCTCACAAGGTTGCGTTCGAGCAGTCGCACGATGTCGCGCTCGTCGTCTATGAGCAATATGGTGTGCGTGGCGGTCGGGTTGCTCTTCACCTGCGACTTGACGGCGGCTTGGACGGTGTCCTCAGCGTCTCCCTCTTGCTTGCTGTCGTTGCCTTGCGTTTCGTCTTCCGTTGCTTGAACGATGGGTTCTTTCGTTTCCGCAGGCGTGGCATCAGTCACGTTGCCGTCTTTTGGTATGAACAGCGAGAATGTGGATCCCTTGTTCACTTCGCTCTCAAGCTGCATCTTGCCGCCATGCAGTTCCACAAGCTTCTGCACGAAGGCGAGGCCAATGCCGTCGCCTTGGCTGTGAGCCTCACCGCGCCGCGTGCGGTAGAAGCTCTGGAAGATTTCCTCCCTCGCCTTTGGCACTATGCCTATGCCATCGTCCTTTACGCTGAACACCACATAGTCGGCATTGTCTTCCACGCTCAGCGTGACGTGCCCGTTGGCGTTGGTGTACTTGTAGGCGTTCGACATGAGGTTGTTGATGCACATCTCAATCTTCTCCCCGTCCATCATGGCCCATACGGGATGGTCGGGCAGCGACAAGTTGAAGTCTATCTCTTTTTGGTCGCACAGGTCTATGTAGTCGTCGGCGAGGTCACGCACGAAAGCCGTGGCGTTTATCCTTTGCCTTTTCAGGGTTAGCTTGCCCTCGTCCATCTTCCTGAAGTCTATGGCGCGGCTTATGAGCTTGTTGATCCTGACGGCTCCGCGGTGCATGGCCATGAGATATGTCTTGGGCACGTTGACCATCGACTGATTGTTGTTGATGAGTTCCTCAAGTTGTGCGGCTATGAGGAAGACAGGCGTGCGGAGCTCGTGCGTGATGCTTGTGAAGAAGTTCATCTTGGCATCGTCGATTTTCCGCTGGCTCTCCTTCTCCATTTCGGCCAGCTGCATCTTGTGGTGCAGCTTCAGCTCTCTCATGTAGAGCCATACTCCAAGGTAGGCAATGCCTATTATCAACAACGCCCACAGCGTCTTTGCCCACCATGTGAGATACCATGGCGGCAGCACCGTTATGCGAAGCACTGAAGGGCGAGTCCATTTGCCGTTGAGGTCGGTGCACCTCACCATAAACTCATACGTGCCTGGGGGCACATTGGTGTATTGCGCCTCACGATGGTCGGTCATGTCTTTCCATTCGGTCTCCATGCCCTTTAGGTAATATGAGAAGCGAATGGCGCGTGGGGCCATGTATTCTGGCACGGAGAAGTGTATGGTGAAATAGTTCTCGTTGTGATGCAGCACGATAGGCTCGTTGTTGCCCATACCGAGGCTCAGGCTTCGACCGTTTGCCAGGCTCAGCGCGTTGAACGACACTCGCGAGAACAGCGTGCTTGGGCGTATGGCCATGTCGGTGGTCCATACCAAGCCTTCCGTGGAGCCAAAATACATGCAGTTGCCATCGACGTGGCACGCCCCATAGTTGTAGCTTTCCGGAATCTGGTTGTCGAGGTCGAACCGCATGAAATTGCCATTGCTGGGGAAGAAGAAATAAAGGCCGTTGCTCGTGGCGAACACCATGTGGCCGAAGCGCGACTCCACGATGCCGGTGACGGTCTCGTTTTCGAGTCCTTGCGACATGTCGTAGGTAGTCACCTTGCCGTTCTTCTCGTCTATGCAGCAGATGTCGTCGTAGCTGAACGACACCCACACGCGTCCCCTGCTGTCGGCATAGAGATACCTCACGCTGTTTGTGCTCAGGGGCATGCCCTTGGTGTCCTTGTCGTAATGCTTGACCACTCGCAGAGTCTTCTTGTCGATTTTGTAAACTCCGTATGGCGTGCCCACCCATACATACTGGCCGTTTAGGCTAATGGCCTGGCATTCAGAGCCTATTAGTTCCTTGACAGGATGGAACGTACCTTTGCTCTTATTGAATACCTGCACGTCGCGACCGCCAATCCATAGGTTGCCGTCGTGGCTGTCGCAAATGGTCCATATTATGTCGCCATGGTTGCTGCGGAGAGGAATGTCATAGTTGGTGAAACGGTGGGTCTTGGTGTCGAATCTCGTGAGTCCCTTGTTATAGACAGCCATCCACACGCTGTTGGCATCGGCGACCATCGACACGATATTGTCGCCCCATAGGTCGCTGTTGGCCGACGTGTAGGTCGTTGTCACGGAGTGTGTGCTCCTGGACATCACGCTCATGCCGCCACCGTCCATGCCTATGTATACGTTGCCTCCTTGCGATGTCACGGCTGTCACAAGGTCGAAAGGCAGTGTGTGTGTGGCTTCGCTGATAAGGTTGAACGCCAGTCCGCGTTGTTGAAACTGTGTCATGCCCTTGCGATAGGAGCCAATCCACAGGTTGCCACCGTTGTCGGCAAACGCTGAGTAGATGGCGTTGCCGCATATCGCTCCGTGGTCTTCTTTGAGCCATCGTTTGTTGGTTCCATCGAGGGCCATGACCCCTTGACCGTCTGTGGCAAACGCCGTGCCGCCATTGAAGTCGGTTACGGCCTTGAGGTTTGCCGGCACGTGGTCGGCACATTCCACTATCCGGTCGTTCTCTATCTTGTAGGATGCCGAACTTGTGCCTATGCCGTTGCCTACATATAGCTTGCGTTGTCTTTTGCTGTAATAGACCACGTTCTTGTTTGTGCCGCCAATAGGCGTCTTGACAGACGACAACACGCGCTTGCCATCGGCCGACATGAGCGTGAGCCTATGGTTGCCTGTCGCGACAATGCACTCCTGCTGTCCGTAGCCACTCACGGTGGCTATGGCATAGGCGCGCATGTCTTTGCGGACACGTATGAACATCGTGCCTTGGACTGTGTACAATCGGCCAATGTCGTCGGTGGCAAACAACCCTTTTGACGTGGATGCGAATGTGAGGATGCGGTTGTAGGTCTTCTGCCCAGGAAACACGCAGTGGTGAAACCTGTTGTCGTTGTTGTCATAGAAATCCACGCCAAGGTCGGTTGAGAAATAGAATCCATGCCTGTTGGCGTGAAACGCATGGATGTTGTTGTTTGCAATGGTTGAGGCATCATCGTGGTCGTGCCTGAACACGGTGAAGAAAAGGCCGTCAAACCTTGCGAGTCCGTTTGACGTGCCTACCCACATGAAACCATTGCGGTCTTGCGTGATGCAGTTGACGGAATTGTCTGGCAAACCGTTTTTTATGTCGTAATTGAAAGCCACGGCTTGCGCCTTTCCGCGCGAAGGCAGGAAAAGCAGCAATGCCACAGTGGCCATGACGTATAGATAGTGCCTCATTTTGAGCCAAATAGGTTATTGTAGGGTAGAAGTGTGAGCGCACGCGCGCTCACCAGGGCCTGATTATTTCAGGTTGAACACCAGTGTGCCGCCTTTCACAAGGTCCTTGTGCGAGATGCGGTAAGAGTTCCACTTTTTGTCGCCAAGCGTCATCGAACTTATGATGTGTGCCGAAGGCGTTTGACGGCGCGCCACGATGGTGAGGTCTCCGGCAGGGTAGTAACGCTTGTCGAGATGCAGCGTCACACGGTCGAACACTGGAGCTGTGAGCGTGTAGCTTGGGTCACCGGGGCAGTCGGGATAGAAGCCAAGCATGGAGAATATTAGCCATGTTGACATGGTGCCCGTGTCGTCGTTGCCAGGAATGCCGTCAGGCTTGTCCGAATAGTATTTCGAAATGATTTTGCCCACCTCTTCCTGCGTGCGCCACTCTTCGCCCTTGAAGCGGCTGAAGAGATACGGATAGGCAATGTCAGGCTCATTGGCAGGGTCGTACAGGCCTTTGTCGAACACGTTTTGTAGACGCTCAACAAACTTCTTCTGGCCTCCCATGAGCTTGGTGAGTCCGGCAATGTCGTGAGGCACGTAGAACGTGTAGTTCCACGATGAGCCTTCATGGAATCCAGGCGCGTTGGAGAAGTTGGCACCGTCGTTGGGGTTGAAGGGCGTGATCCACGAGCCGTCTTTCTGCCTTGGGCGTAGTGTGCCCGTCTGCTTGTCGTAGTAGTGCTTGTATCCAAGGCTGCGTTCGCGGAATAGCTTTGCGTCCTGCTTGTGGCCGAGGCTCTCAGCGAGACGTGCCAATGACGCGTCGGCAGCATAATATTCGAGGGCGTGCGACACGGAGTTGTCGCCCGACTGGTCTTGTGCGAACCATCCCAATGGTATATAGCCCTTGCTGATGTAAGGGTCTATGTCGGGACGCATCTTGTTGTCCTTGCCAGGAAGAGTGGCCGACTTGCGGAAGGCCTCATAGGCAGTGTTGATGTCGAAGCCGCGCAGGCCTTTAAGCCAAGTGTCCGTGATGACGGGTATTGCTGGGTCGCCTTCCATGGTCCACGTCTCGCGGCCGAACAGTTCCCACTTGGGCATCCATCCCCATTCGCGGTACATGTCTATCATGGAGCGCACCATCTCCACCTGGCGGTCAGGATAGAGCAGCGTCTCAAGCTGGTGCAGGTTGCGATAGGTGTCCCAAAGCGAGAACACGGTGTAGCGCGTGCCGTCGGTGTGGCCGATGCTGTCTTTCTCCATCATGGGGTATTGGCCGTTGACATCCTGAAGCACGCACGGCTCCAGCTGCGAGTGGTAGAGGGCGGTGTAGAACATGCGTTTCTGCGCCTCCGTGCCACCCTCCACAGTGATGGAGCCAAGGGTCTTCTCCCATTCGTCATCGGCCTTGCGCGCCATGTCGTCGAATGACAGTCCGCGTTGCTCAACGTCGAGGTTCTCCCTCGCGTTCTCGATGGATACGAAAGAAACGCCCACGGACACCTCCACTTCCTGTTGGTCGGCGAAGTCGTAGTTGAAGTAGCATCCTATGCGGTCGCCGGCAAGGTCGCGTCCGTAGTTATTGTATAGCTTGTATTTGCCATTGTCTGGATCCCACTCACCTTTCACGCCGTCCATCTTGGGCTGCAACTTCCAAAAGCCGGACGACAGTGGCTTCTTGTTTACCCTCACCACGAAATACATTGGGAATACGGCCTGCGGATTGTAGCAGAACGTGCCGAGAATGCGGAACCCCTCTATCTCGGTGTCGCTCACGCGCTTCACGCTGCCGCCAACCTCGTTTGTGAGACCGTCGCCAATGTTAACGAGGATGTGGCTCTCGCCCTTTGGGAACGTGTAGCGTTCGCGCGAGGATCGCAATGTGGATGTCATCTCGCACCTCACTCCGTATTTTTTCAGTCTCACGCTGTAGTATCCCGGCTTTGCCGTCTCCTGTTCGTAGTCGGAGCCATAGTCGTGGTAGTCCACGTTGAGCTTGCCGGTGGTGGGCATGGTGAGCAGCGTGCCCATCTCTGGGCATCCCACGCCGCTTAGCATAACATGGGCGAAACCGGTCATGTACACGTTGTTGTACTCGTATGCCGCAGACCACCAACGCTTGTCCTTGTCAAACTGGTTGAGGTCAGATCCCATCACGTTGAATGGGGTCACGGTCATCAGTCCGTGTGGAAGTACGGCTCCGGGGTTGCAGACCGAGAAGTTGGTAGTGCCAATCATCGGGTCTACATATCTCGTCAGGTCGCCCGCGTTGGCGTGTTGTGAGAAGCACGCCAGCGCGAGAAGCGTGGTTGACAATATTTTCTTCATGGTTTAATGTTAATCTTGTTTTTGGTATTATGGTGCCGTTTAGTGGACACGCATCTCGAGCGCGAAAGGCTCACCGGCCTTGACCGTGCCCTCTGGCAGCGTCACGGTGACGGCATCGCCCTTGACGGATGTGTTGAGCTTCTTGCCATTGGCCACGAGTGTCACCTTGCCCTTTGGCACGTTGCCTGTCCACGTGAGGGTTTGAGGAGCAGGCTTGCCAGTGGTTGATGGGTAGAGCGCGAAGATTGTCTTGCCGTCTTTCGAGGCCGTGAACCACAAGTCGCCACTATGGTAGTTGTTTGTCGCCACGGTGCCATAGATAGCCTTGCCGTTGGCGCGCATCCACTTGCCAATGGCCTGCAAGCGGGTTATGGCCTCCTGCTGTATCAGGCCTTCTGGCGTTGGCCCTACGCCAAGCACCATGTTGCCGCCCTTGGCCACTATCTCCATGAGCGTGCTGATTACCTTCTCCGGGCTCTTCCATGTAGGCCGAGGCACCCAGCCCCAGTCGTTGGTCAGCGTGATGCAACTCTCCCAAGGATGGTTGAGCTGCTTAGCTGGAATGGTCTGCTCCGGTGTCTGGTAGTTCTCGTATGGACCACCTATGGTGCGATCCACGATTAGCAGTCCGGGCTGGTTGCGACGCACGCCCTCTGCTATGTGGGGCATGTCTATGTCTTGGTTGTTTTCCTTGCACACCCAGCCGCCGTCGAGCCATAGGATGTCCACGTTGCCATAGCGTTGTGGGTCGGTAATCTCGCACATTTGGTTGTATACAAACTGCTTGTAGCGGTTCCAGCGCCATGGCCATTTCTTGATGTCGTAGTTGACGTTGCGTCCGCGCTTTGTCGGGTACACGTCCCACCAATAGTCTTGTGAGTGCCAGTCGGGCTTTGAGAAATAAGTGCCGAGCATGAAGCCCTTGTCGCGGAAAGCCTGCAGCACGTATTTCAGCACGTCGCGCTTGGGATTGTCCTTGAAAGCGTAGTTGGCGATAGAGAAGTCATCGTATTTGCTGTCGAACATGCAGAAGCCGTCGTGATGCTTGGTGGTGAAAATCATGTATTTCATCCCTGCGTCCTTCATCACGCTCGCCCATTGAGTCGGGTCAAACTTCGTGGGGTTGAACTTCTTTGCCAGTCCCCAGTACCAGTCCTTGTATTGCTGGTAGGT
>DJQL01000095.1:0-3574 GCA_002437565.1 Prevotella sp. UBA6387 | reverse complement strand
TGTTGGGCGAACATATTCAGTGAGAGCAAGCACGCGAATGCAAGGGTAATTATTTTCTTCATGTCTTTACAGAATAAGATTGATTACTATAAGAATAAGATTAATTTCAATTGGATGCCTGATGTGTAAGTAGCTTTCAGCGCACCGTTATCTTGCCTTTCAAGAGAATGTTGTCGCTTGACGGTCCCACCATGACCGTGAAGTCGCCAGGCTCAACCACCTCTTTCATGTCGCGGTTTACGACGTAAAGTTCGTCGGGACCAATCTCGAATGAGAACCGCAGTGTCTGTCCAGCCTTTATGGCCTTGCGGTCGAACGCGCGCAGCTGCATCACGGGTTGCGCCACAGAAGCCAATTCGTCGTGGATATAGAGCTGTGGCACTTCCTCGCCGTCGCGGTTGCCCGTGTTGGTCACGTCAAACGACACAGTGAAATGGCGCGCGTCTTTCTGTGCGACGCTGAGATTGGAATATTTGAACGTGGTGTAGCTCAATCCGTAGCCGAAGGCGTAAAGGGGCTTTGCCGACATCTCCACATAGTTTTGCGGTTCGGCTTTCTTGTTGTAGTAAACCGGCAACTGTCCCACCGCGCGTGGCACGCTGATTGGCAGTCTCCCGGCAGGGTTGTAAGCTCCGAAGAGCACGTCGGCAATGGCCCTTCCGCCCTCCTGGCCAGGATAGTAGGCCGTGAGTAGCGCGTCGGCGTGGTCGGCGGCCCAATTCTTAAGCAGTGGTCGTCCCTCGATATACACCACCACGAGCGGCTTGCCTGTCTTCTTGAGTTCTTTAAGCAACTTGTCTTGCAAGCCAAGCAGTCCGAGTGTAGCGCGGTCGTAGCCCTCGCCCGACTCCATGTCGCTCACGGTGTTGCTGTTGGCTTCTGCCGCGCCAGTCTCCTTGTAGCTTGTCTTGAAGTCGCGCGCGCTGCTTCCGCCCACACAGGCAATCACCACGTCGGCCTGTCGTGCCGCTTCCAAGGCCTTGTCAATGTCGTTGTTGGTGGTGTCGCGTATGGCGCAACCTTTTACGTATTTGACATTGGCCTCTGGCAGATACTGCTTCATGCCATATAGCACGGTCTTCACGTTCCCGTTGTCTTGCGGAGCGGTGTAGTCGCCAAGCATGTTGTACACGTTGTCGGCGTTTGGCCCAACGAGAGCCACCTTCACGTCTTTCTTGAGAGGCAGCACGCCATTGTTCTTCAAGAGCGTGATGGCCTTTTGCGCGGCTTGGTGCGCCACCTCCACGTCTTCGGCAGAGCGCACTCCCTTGGCGGCCTTGTCGGGGTCCACATAAGGATGCTCAAAGAGTCCCATCTTGAACTTCAGACGCAATACGTTGGCGCATGCTGAGTCGATGGCTGCCTCAGTGGTGAGTCCGCGCTTCACTGCCTCTGCCAGGTTGGCGTAGGCTCGACCGCCAAGGTCCACGTCCAGTCCAGCGTTGAGAGCATAGGCTCCGGCCTCTGTGAGGTCGCGCGCCACGTGGTGTGTGCTTTCAATTCCGTCTATGCTGTAAAGGTCGGAAACGGTGAAGCCCTTGAAGTTCCACTCATTTCTCAATATTCCTTTCAGGTAATAGTCGTCCATGGAAGACGGTATGCCGTCGAGGTTGTTGTAGCTCGTCATCACAGACAATGCCCCGGCCTTGATGGCCATGCGGAACGGTGGCAGGAAAAATTGCCTTATCTCCCTCTTGCCAAGATATGTTGGCGCGCCGTTGTGTCCTCCTTCTGTCGTGCCGTAGCCGATGAAGTGCTTCAGCGTTGGTATGGTGGCGTATGGCTTTGTTATGTCTCCACCGCCAAGTCCCTCTATCTCCGCCGCCGCTATGTTGCCGGCGAGTATGGGGTCTTCGCCCATGTTTTCCTCCACACGGCTCCATCGTGGCTCACGGCATAGGTCAATCACAGGACCATAGCTTATGTGCGCGCCTTGCAGGCGCACCTCCTTGCCTATGACAGCACCCACGCGGCGTGCCACGTCGTGGTCGAATGTTGCCGCGAGGCCTAAGCCTGTCGGGAACACCGTAGTGCCTATGGCCATGTGGCCATGTGGAGCTTCCTCAGCGAGGAAGAGTGGTATGCCGAGGCGCGTGTTCTCTATCACGTATTTCTGCAACGCGTTGCCGCATAGCGCGGCCAGGCGTGGGTTGAGGCCGTTGTCGAGAGTCTTCCTCGTCCAAGGGTCGGCGCGGTAGGTCGCCCATAGCATGCCGACGTTGCCGTCGGCTATGTCTTTCTTGAACGATTCAGACGGCACCACTCTCTTGCGGCCTATGACATTATAATAGTCCCACGCGAGCGTGCAGCGCAACTGACCTATCTTCTCATCAAGGGTCATACGACTCAGCAGGTCGCTCACTCGCTGCTCCACTGGCAGTGATGCGTTGCGGTATGGTAGCGTGGTTTTTTGTTTGGCAAAAGTCAAAAAGACGGCAGTCAGCGCGGCTGCCGTCATGAATGTTCTTTGTATGTTCATTTACAGGTGATTAGTATTGCTTTGCCACTTTTCTGAACTCGTTTGGCCAGAGGTGGTGAGCGTAGTTGTAGCCATAAAGCTCGTAGATGTGGCGCAAGCCGTCCACGCGTTTCTTGAAAGCCTCGAAGTTCTTTTTGCTTGGCTGCAACCACTGCACCTCGGAGAGGGCTGCCATGCGTGGCAAGACCATGTACTCCACTTGGTTGGTGTAGGGTATGTACTCTGTCCACACGTTGGCCTGTACGCCCTTGATGTGTGTCTTGACAGATGACGCCAACTCAGCTGGCACAGGCTCCATGTTGTATACATTGGCCACGTCGGAGAAACCGCCGATGGCTGGTGGCTCAGAGCCAGTCTCTTTAGACTGGTAGTGGTCGAAATAGAGCGCGCTGTTTGGCGACATGATAATGTCGTGGCCAAGTTTCGCGCCCTTGGCTCCCGGCTCGGCTCCACGCCATGACATGATCGTGGCAGTAGTGTCCACGTCGCATTCCAACAGTTCGTCCCAACCGATTACCTTGCGGTTCTTCTTCTCAAGGTATCTCTGTACGCGCTTGGCGAAGTAGCCTTGCAAGCGTGCCTCCTTGGTGAAGCCGTCAGAGTCTTTCAGTCCTTCCTTGGCGATCAGGGCTTGGCACTTGGGGCATTTCTCCCAGCGCACACGTGGGCTCTCGTCGCCGCCGATGTGGATGTATTCTCCGGGGAAGAGCTCACAGATGTGGTCGAGTGTCTTCTCTATGAAAGTGTATACCTTCTCGTTGCCAGCGCACAGTATGTCCTTGTACACGCCCCAGAACTCACCAGTCTTGTAAGGACCGCCAGTGCATCCAAGTTCAGGGTAGGCGGCCAGTGCTGCCATCATGTGTCCAGGCATGTCCACCTCAGGCACGATTGTGATATATCTCTCTGCGGCATACTTCACGATGTCGCGGATTTCGTCGTCGGTGTAGTAGCCACCGTAAGGCACACCGTCCTCAAGCTCGCTGTTGTGGCCAAGCACGGTCTGGGCCCGCTTGGAGCCAACCTCCGTGAGTCGTGGATAGCCAGGCACCTCGAAGCGCCATCCCTGGTCATCGGAGAGATGCCAGTGGAAGC
>DJQL01000141.1:9580-10996 GCA_002437565.1 Prevotella sp. UBA6387 | reverse complement strand
CTTGATGGTGAGGTAACCGCTCTGGTAGAGCAACGGCAAGGCTGTGGTCATGTTCTCAGGCGACACGTCGAAGTCGCTCACGCCAGCGTCCTGCCCCACCAGGTCCCGCAAGCCGACATTGTATTTCTGCAACAGCTTTATTATATAGGTTGGAGTGCCGGAGTCGAACCAATAGTCGCCGATTTTCTGAGAGGCAAGGGCCTTAATAAGGCTGAACGGATTGTAGATGTCCTCGGAATTCTCACTAAAATGATAGCCGTCGTATTTCTTCTTGAGCAGAGCGAAAGTATCGTCTACGCTCAGTTTCAAGTGGCCGGCAAGCAGTTCCACGTCGGGCAGCATTTGCGTGTGCAGCTCGTCGCTGCTGATGCCGCAGATGGCAGAATACTGGTCGTACATGGAGATGTTGAACAGGTTGTTCAGCTCACTGAAAATGCTGAGCTGAGCAAACTTGGTTATTCCCGTGAGAAAGACGAACTCAAGGTAAGGGTCGAGCATCTTGATAGGGCTGTAGAAGTTCTGCATCGTGCGGCGCAGCGTGCCGAGGTTGTCATCCTCGTGAACCACGTCAAGCAATGGAGCGTCATATTCGTCAATGATGAGTACAACCTTCTGTCCCATCTGCTTGCATGCCTTCACAACCAGATCTTTCAAGCGAATGTTAGGATCTTGCTTTTCGCTCTTATAACCGAACACACTTTCCATATCGTCGAGCATATCGGCAAGATAACGTTCAAGCATATCCTTATCCATGTGCTTTGCGCCACTCATGTCGAAGTGAAGCACAGGGTGTTTCACCCAGTCCTTTTCATAATCTCCCATGACAAGTCCCTCAAACAAGTCCTTGCGTCCCTCGTAATAAGAATGGATCATCGAGGCGAACAGCGACTTGCCAAACCGACGCGGACGGCTCAGGAACACATATTTATAACCTTTGTCGATAAAATCAACAAGATATTGGGTCTTATCTACATAAAAATATTTACGCTCTCGAATCTCGCTGAACGTCTGTATGCCTACCGGATATCGTCTTGTCTGCGCCATAGTTTCTCTCGCTTTACTTATTAAGATGCAATAGTGATGCCCCCAATCAGCATCCATGTGCAAATTTAGCGATTATTTGTATATGCGGCAAGTTTATTAGACAAAAACTTTAAGTGGTGCTTACTGAATAAAGCCCGTATCAATAGTCGTAAGCTTTAGCTCTTGATACGGGGTTTCCTTTTTACGAGTGCATAAAGCTGCAGTTTAAATACTGCATAGTCGGTGCCCTATAATATGTTTTTACCATTTCATACACTGAAGATGGCATTATATACAAGCGTAGCCAGATATTTTTGTGTTTGGCTGGTTTCATCATACTTTTGCAAGCGAAAAAATGCAGTGAGATTAGGTAGCTGTAATAAGTTACTTATC
>DJQL01000141.1:0-9526 GCA_002437565.1 Prevotella sp. UBA6387 | reverse complement strand
TAATTTAAGGATATTTGGATTGCATAGAATATTAAAAAGAAGACATATAGACCCTGATCAGTTGGTAGTTGCTCCATGTGACTTATAAAATATAGCAGAAATCGGAAATATCTCAGGAAAAATGTGTATGTTTGCAACTATGTAATAAGAACACAACCAAGCGACAATTATTATGGAATGGCTAAAGATATCCACGTCCACTGAACTCGTGCGTATACAGACCGATGACATTGCGTTTATAGCTGCCGACGGCAACTATTCTGACGTGTATCTCACCAATGGCCAACCGCACAAGATGACCTTTAAACTACATTTTTTCGATGAGATGCTGCATTGCCTTACCGACCAGATGTTCATACGTGTTGGCAAGAGCCTGATAGTGAACACCAATTATATTTATATCATCAATGTTGTAAACCAGGATCTGGTGCTGTCGGGAAACCGACTGAAAGCAGACTTTAAGCTGAAGGCCTCGAAGGAAGCCCTCAAGCAGCTCAAGGCATTAATGGAAAAGGAGGATAGGAAATGAGAGACGACAAAACCTTTACAGGAGAAAAACCGATTATTGTCATAGGCGAAAGGCCAGATGTCGTTCCTGGACAGACCGAAGGCGAGGTGCCGGTAATTACCATAGAGGAAAGTGCAGACACACCAACCATCGAAGCCAATAAAAGAAGTCGCAAGTGGCTGACGATACTCCTTGCCGTCGTAGCTTCGTCTGTCGCGTTTGTGTTACTGTGCGGCGTTTGGCTGACTTACAGATACTTCTTTGATTTCGGTGTGCCGGTTGGTACATCCACGACAGAAAACATAGCCAAACTTAAGCGTATCTCAACTCGTGCGGACAAGGATGGCAACATTGTCGTAACATGCGACTCTATACTCGGGGTGGCAATGAACTTTTATGAACTGCATAACCTGAAAGCTGAAATAATGCTAACCCGTCCTGACACGGCAGACACAAGTGTTCTGCTGTGTACCCGCTGTGCCGACTATACTGCTGACGGGCGTTATTTGGGCTCTCTTGTAGCTGGCGGCAAAGAGTTGCAGACAGACCGAAGCCGCGTGGGATATTGTGCGATGGCAAATGGCAATACTGTTATCGGCATATCTCGAAGCGAGAGAGTGAAAGACTATTGTGAGGAGCGAGGAGGTTCGTTCTTCCGTCAGTTCGTGCTTGTGTCAGATGGAGTTCTTCCGTCAAGATTTGTCCTTCACGGCAAGGTGGAACGCAGAGCTTTGGGCAGGATGGCAGACGACCGTCTGTATATCATAGAGACACGCCATAAGGAGACGTTATGGGATTTTGCCGATGCCTTGCGTGAGTATGGATTTGTGGATGCGATATATCTTACAGGTGGCACAAGCCGTTCTTGGTATCGTTCTGGTGATAACAAGCTCCACTATATCGGTGACATGAATGAACCTGTAAAGGGAAACTTGAACAACAAGGTTCCATGGCTCGTGTTCAGAAAGAGATTTTAAAAGATAGTCAGAACTACGCTTTCACACCTTGCGAACACCTTGGGAAACCTCTATTTCTACACGTTTCCAAGGTGTGTTTTTAGTTGTTTTTTTATTTACCATTTTCGACAATCCTCCACTCCGTGATGGTTCGATCCTCGCTGCTTATGCCGCAGATGGCAGAATACTGGTCATACATGGAGATGTTGAACAGGTTGTTCAGCTCGCTGAAGATGCTCTGCTGAGCAAACTTGGTGATGCCAGTGAGAAAGACAGAATGGCCAACGCGTCGGATTTGTCAATGCTTACACATTGGTTGCGGGCGAGCACAAGACCCGCCCCTGCAAAGTGGTTGAAAGACGCTGTTAAATGAAAAGAATCCATATAGACACATAATATTTTACAAATGGTCGTCTGAGAATCGTTATTTCTCAACCATGCCGCCTCTTGGTTGAAAAGACACGATTTTTGACAGCATTCGTAACACGCTGAATATCAACAAGCTGCATTTTTAAATGGTTTTTAGGCGTTATCGTTGCGCTTATATCGCGTCGGCCCTACGCCGTAATCGCAACGGCCTTACGCTTGTATCGCGTCGCCGTCATGCTTGCATTGCATCGGCTTTACACTTAAAAGGCGGCGCGATATAAGCGTAACGGCGAAAAAACATGGCCGAAAACTGGCTCACGGTGTTGCCACGAGGCAGGGGAAAGCCATTTTTCACACCTGGATTCACCTGTTGACAAGTGTTAAATCTTGGCAATAATAATTTACACCGCATCAGCGGCAAGGCTACTTTTTCGTGACCTTTTCACGACTATTGGTGCGTAATTCATGGATTTTGGCTAAATTTGCAGCCCAAAGAACCATATTCGCAAATATTAGACTGATGCTTGAATTCAAGAATGTTAGCGTCTCACTGCCCGACGGCAACCACTCCGCCCCTTTCTCGCTAATCGCCGAGAAAGGCGAATTGGTGTGTATCCATGGCGGAAAACATACTGGAAAGAGCGAGGTGCTTCTCTCCATTCTTGGATTACGCCCACTGCGGTCTGGCTTCATAACCTTCGACGGGGAGCTCATCACGCATGAAGCGTCGCCTTATTTCAGGAGGATGATGGCATACGTCCCACAATACATGCCCGAGGGGAGAATCGAGATCAGGGAGGTGTGCAGATACTTGCGCTTGGACGTCCCAAATGACCTGGAAGACATAAAAGACAAAGCCGTGTCGTCGTTCAGCGAGCAAGAGCTTCAAGCCATACTATTGCGACTCGCCTTGGAGCAGAAGCGCGAAGTGGTGCTCGTAGACAACGCCTTCCCCACCCCAAAGACACAAGAGCTCCTGGGCAAACTTGCCGAGACGGGAGCGGAAGTGATATTCACTCATGAGGACGACACGTTGCCATGTGACAAACTTATAAACTTAGAACAATGAACATATCCCTGCTTGGCATCATTTTCGGGGCATTGCTTGCCGCGTTCCCAATATTCATCATCGTGCGTTTTCGCCTGAACCTATTGCGCGGCTTCATCATGTCGCTCATCCGCATGATAGTGTCGGTTGGCTTGGTCGCGGCATTGATGAGCCTCGTGGCATGGGCTGACAGCATCCCGCTCAGCATCTTCTCGTCGGTAATCATTTGTCTGTTCACCGCCCTGACGACAACCGTGAAGGCAAGGCTGAAACCACGACACGACTATTTGCCGATAGCCGCCGGCTCGCTGGCCGGAGTCATCGTCATTGGCCTTTATTTCATCTTCCTTGTCCTCGGCATGCGCGATCCCTTCGTGTTCAAAGCCTACCTCCCCATGGTCGGGCTGCTGGCAGGAGGCATGACGAGCGCCAACATCAAGGCATTCGCAGCCTACAACGACAACCTGGCACACCATGGGCAACTCTACAACTACTTGCTGGGCAACGGTTGCACACAGCGACAAGCCCTCGACTATTTCGTGCGCCGGAGCTTGCGCGCCGCCATCGTGGAGGTAAGCAAGCGCATGTCACGCGTCGTCATTGTCGAGGCTCCCGTGGCTTTCTTCGTAGCGTTGATGGGAAACCTCAGCATCATGACCGCCGCCGCGCTGCAAGCGCTGCTCCTCGTGGCAACGGCAAGCGCTTCCGTCGTAGCGGTCTTCACAACATTGACCATCGAACGGAAGCGCTCAAAACAATGACCTTTGAAAAGTAAGGTCTGGCTCTACTTGCGCTTTTTCAAAAAATGTCAAATTAGTCAACCATCGCAGCAATGGCATAAACGCAAACGCCTGGACTTGAACACAATCAAGCCCAGGCGTTGCCTTATGATTCGTTATTACTTACAGCGGAGTGGTAAAGATAAACTCGCGAAGAACGTAATAGCAGAGTATGCCTGCCACATACCCCAAAAAAGCTATCCAAGACACGTGCTTCATATACCAACCAAAAGAAATCTTCTCAAGACCCATGACCACGACACCAGCAGCAGAGCCTATGATGAGCATGGAGCCGCCAACGCCAGCGCAATAAGCCAGCAACTGCCAGAACACGCCATCGGTGGCGAAGTCGCCCACGGCCTGAACCGGGTACATGCCCATGCATCCAGCCACGAGAGGCACGTTGTCCACTATCGACGAGAGCACGCCAATGATGCCCGTCACCATGAAATGGTTGCCATCGAAGGCCACGTTCAACCCCTTGCCAAGCGACGTGAGCGCGCCTATCTCCTCAAGGCAGCTCACCGCCATGAGTATGCCAAGGAAGAAGAGGATGGTGCTCATGTCGATATTGCGGATAAGGCTAACGACGCGCTTATTCCTCGCGCCCTTGTCGCTCTTAAGGTGCGCGTAGAACACTTCGGTGACGATCCACAGCACACTAAGCACGAGCAAGATGCCCACGAACGGGGGCAGGTGGGTCAAGCTCTTGAACACGGGCACGAACACCAAGCCGCCGACACCGACCCAGAACACCACCTTGCGCTGGAAGTCGCTCAGTTCCTGCTCGGGCAAGGCCATGGCATCCGCCTGCGTATTGTCTTCCTCAAGGTCTCCCTTAAGCGCCATCTGGATGACAAGGGCCGGGACGACCATCGAAACTATCGACGGAATCAATATCTCGCTTATGACACCCGCAGCGGTTATGAGACCCTTGTTCCACAACATTATGGTCGTGACATCGCCTATTGGCGAAAACGCGCCACCACTGTTGGCGGCTATTATGACCAAGGCGGCATACAAGACGCGATCCTTGTGTTGCGATACCAACTTGCGCAAGATCATGATCATCACGATGCTGGTGGTCATGTTGTCGAGAATGGCGGAGAGGATGAAGGTCATGAACGCTATGCGCCAGAGCAGCGCGCGCTTGCTCTTGGTGTGCATGACGCGACGCACCCAGTCGAAGCCGCCATTCTGGTCTACCACTTCTACAATGGTCATGGCACCCATGAGGAAGAAGAGCGTCGTGCCCGTGTCGCCAAGGTGATTCTGGATGATGTCGGTGACAAAAACCATGACAGGGTTCACGGCACTCCCAAGCCCAGGATGCTCCAGCCTTAAGACATCCAAGAACTGAGGATGCTCCAAGGAGACAAAATAGCCTGGGTCGAGCATGTAGAGCGTCCAAACGACAACAAACATAAGCAGCGCTACGGCTGCCTTGTTGACCTTGGTAACGCTCTCCAAGGCTATGAAAAGATAGCCCACGACAAACACGATAATAATCGCGATAGATAGTGTTGACATTAGCGTAAAGAAATGATTATAAACTGTATTCAATTAATATCGATACAAAATTACGAATTATACTTTAAAGAAAATGATTGTTTCAAAATAAAATCCACTATTTATTTGAATCTTCAAGCCCTTTTCATTATCTTTGCAGAGGATAAGGGCTACCTTATACACACAAGATACATAAACCACAAAGATGAACCCACAAGAAGCGAGCAACGTAAAACTCAGCGAGAACATCATCCTCGCCGACGCCGACTATATAGACTACGTGGCTTTTCAGCTCTCCGTGCAGTTCGAGCGCATGATAGGCCGCCGCATTGGCAAGGCTGACCTCAGCCAATGGGCCGTGGACATAGCCTTGGACGGCGGACTGCGCGAGGACGGCAAGCCACACGAGACACAACTCGTGCTCGTGCATGAGAAGCACACGGCACGATTGGAAAATTTCAACCCTTCCGCATTTGAGACGGAACTCAACGGGCAAGCTTTCAACGACAAGAATCTTGGCGAGTTCCTCGTAAATTCCTATGCCGCGAGCGACAAGTTCAGCAAAGACGACTATATCCTCGACACCATAAGCATGATACTTGTGCACGACGAGGTGAAACGGCTGATGGTTGTCCCCAACGGCGAGGAAGGCCCTATTTATGAGGAAATAGCCAACTCTCTACGCAACGCCCCCGAGGACAAGCACATAACGCTCTTCGCCATGCAGCCCATGCCGGGCGGCAACTTCCGACAAGAGATATTGGGCTACTCCTTGATGAACGCCTTAGGCATAAAGAGCGAAGAGATAAACCCAAGGCAATAAGGGCAACGCAGGACGCATGACCGGAAACAAGAACAAGACTGAAAACGCAAAACAAAGCATAAGACATGAGCAATAGAGTATTAATGATTGGAGCAGGAGGCGTAGCCACGGTGTGCGCCTTCAAGATAGCACAAAACACCGACGTGTTCGGTGAACTGATGATAGCCTCACACCACAAGGAGAAATGTGACCGACTGGTCGACGCCATCCACGCCAAAGGCTATAAGATGGACATAAAGACCGCCGAGGTGGACGCCGACAGCGTGGAGCAACTCACGGAGCTTTTCAACAGCTACAAGCCCGACTTGGTAATCAACCTCGCCCTGCCCTACCAAGACCTGAGCATCATGGACGCTTGCCTGGCTTGCGGTTGCAACTATCTCGACACGGCCAACTATGAGCCAAAAGACGAGGCCCACTTCGAGTACTCGTGGCAGTGGGCATACAAGGACCGCTTCGAGAAGGCTGGCCTCACGGCAATACTCGGATGCGGATTCGACCCAGGCGTGTCGCAGGTGTTCACCGCCTATGCCGCCAAGCACCATTTCGACGAGATACAATACCTCGACATCGTGGACTGCAACGCCGGCAACCACCACAAGGCTTTCGCGACCAACTTTAACCCGGAAATCAACATCCGGGAGATAACGCAAAAGGGTCTGTACTATGAGGATGGCAAATGGATCGAAACGGCGCCACTCGCCGTGCATCGCGACATCAACTATCCAAACATTGGCCCCCGCGACAGCTACCTGATGCACCACGAGGAACTGGAGAGCCTCGTAAAGAACTACCCAACCATCAAGCGTGGACGTTTCTGGATGACTTTCGGGCAGGAATATCTCACCCACCTGCGCGTCATCGAGGACACTGGCATGGGGCGCATCGACCCCATCACCTATGAGGCACCACTCGCCGACGACCCCACGAAGACCGTAAAGGTGAACATCGTTCCGCTGCAATTTCTCAAGGCCGTGTTGCCAAACCCACAAGACCTTGGTGAGAACTACGATGGCGAGACGAGCATCGGATGCAGGATACGCGGCCTGAAAGACGGCAAGGAGCACACATATTATATATATAACAACTGCAAGCACCAGGATGCATACAAGGAAACAGGGATGCAAGGCGTGAGCTACACCACTGGCGTGCCAGCCATGACAGGAGCGATGATGTTCTTGAAAGGCATTTGGAAAAAGGCAGGCGTGTTCAACGTGGAGGAGTTTGACCCAGACCCATTCCTGGAAGAGCTTGGCAAGCAAGGCTTGCCATGGCACGAGGAATTTGACAAAGACATAGAATTGTAGAATTGACTATTTATGGCAAAGACAGAAGAACAAGCAGCGGCCAGCCAAACCGACAAGCAGGCTGAGCAGCTGAAGGCGGAAAAGCAGGCTAAGATGAAAGCCTTGCAAGCCGCAATGACAAAGATAGAGAAGGATTTCGGCAAGGGTTCCATCATGCGCATGGGCGACGAGAAGGTGGAGAACGTGGAGGTCATACCCACAGGCTCCATCGGTCTTGACCTTGCCTTGGGCGTCGGCGGATACCCTCGCGGCAGAATCATAGAGATATATGGCCCTGAGTCGTCGGGAAAGACCACTCTCGCCATCACCGCCATAGCCGAGGCGCAGAAGCGTGGAGGCATAGCGGCGTTTATCGACGCGGAGCATGCCTTCGACAGGTTCTATGCCGAGAAACTTGGCGTGGACGTTGACAACCTCTGGATCTCGCAACCCGACAACGGAGAGCAAGCCTTGCAGATTGCCGACCAGCTCATCTCTTCCTCTGCAGTAGACATTCTCGTGGTCGACTCCGTGGCGGCACTCACTCCTAAGAAGGAAATTGAGGGTGACATGGGCGACTCTGCCGTGGGTCTCCAGGCCCGCCTGATGAGCCAAGCCCTTCGCAAGCTCACCGGCACGATCTCGAAAACCAACACGTGCTGCATCTTCATCAACCAGCTACGCGAGAAGATTGGCGTGATGTTTGGCAACCCCGAGACGACAACCGGCGGCAACGCTCTGAAATTCTATTCAAGCGTGCGCATCGACATTCGCCGCGTGACGAGTCTCAAGGACGGAGACAACGTATATGGCAACCACGTCCGCGTGAAAGTGGTGAAAAACAAGGTTGCCCCCCCATTCCGCAAGGCCGAGTTTGACATTCTCTTCGGGCAAGGTATTAACAAGGCCGGGGAAATTCTTGACCTCGGCGTGGAAAACGACATCGTGGGCAAGAGTGGAAGTTGGTTCTCATACAACGGCTCGAAACTCGGACAAGGTCGCGATGCGGCAGTACAGCTTCTCAAAGACAATCCTGAGCTTTGTGAGGAGATAGAGAAGCAAATCGTTGATAAAATCAAGGAAATGGAATAGCACGTCCAGACACAAGATAAATATAAACAGAAAAAGAGAATCTCCGTAGGCAAATAATCTTGCCCACTGAGATTCTCTTTTTATATTTAGGCTCATTTGTCACATATTTCACAAATATGCCTCGCTTTGTTAGTTTATTTCAATTATAATACGTACTTTTGCATGACGGTTTAAAACTTTCATGTCGCAAATCGCATCTAAACGACATAAAAAACAAGCAAACACAAACAAACAATAACAAAAACATGATTTCTTTTGTTCTCAGTTTGATAGCGTTGATCGTGGGCTATTTGGTCTACGGCAGATTGGTTGAACACGTTTTTAGTCCGGACAGCCGTCCAACACCAGCCGTGGCACATGGCGACGGCATAGACTACGTTGTGTTGCCAGGCTGGAAAATATTCATGATTCAGTTTCTAAACATCGCTGGCACCGGACCTATCTTTGGAGCCATAATGGGGGCGTGGTACGGCCCCGTGGCATACCTGTGGATAGTGTTTGGCTGCATATTCGCCGGAGCCACTCACGACTACCTTAGCGGCATGCTATCACTGCGCAACAATGGAGCCAGCCTACCCGAACTGGTAGGTAAATATTTGGGCAAGACCACGAAAAGCATTATGCTCCTGTTCACCGTGCTACTGCTGGTGATGGTTGGCGTGGTGTTCGTGTACAGTCCCGCAATCATTCTTCATGGGTTGTGTGGATCGCAAATGCTATGGATCGTAGTCATATTCATCTACTATATCATAGCCACAATGCTGCCTATAGACAAGATTATAGGCAAGATATACCCACTCTTCGCCTTCTCATTGCTATTCATGGCCGTGGCCTTGATGATAGGCCTGTTCGTCAAGATGCCGAACCTGCCCGAACTGTGGAGCGACCTTAGCTCAAGCAACCTTAACAGCAATCCAGCCTGGCTTGGTTCTGAAAGCTACACCAACAAGAACCCGCTTTTCCCCTGCCTCTTCCTCACCATTGCCTGTGGAGCCATAAGTGGTTTTCATGCCACCCAAAGCCCACTAATGGCCCGCTGCATGAAGAGCGAGCGCCATGGTCGCCCAATCTTCTATGGCGCTATGATAACAGAAGGCATCGTAGCCTTGACATGGGCAACAGTGTCCATGTATTTCTTCTATTACGGTGGATGGCG
>DJQL01000107.1:3169-3307 GCA_002437565.1 Prevotella sp. UBA6387 | reverse complement strand
GCAAGTACCTGGCTCACGACATACGTGTGATTCGCTTGCCACGTCATGGCGCAAGTTGCCCTATCGGTATGGGCGTGAGCTGTTCTGCCGACCGCAACATCAAGGCCAAGATTAATAAGGACGGTATCTGGTTGGAGA
>DJQL01000107.1:0-3077 GCA_002437565.1 Prevotella sp. UBA6387 | reverse complement strand
ACCTCGACAAGGGTATCGACGCTGTACGTGCAGAGTTGACAAAGTATCCTGTCAGCACACGTGTCAGCTTGAATGGTACCATCATCGTGGCTCGCGACATCGCTCACGCCAAGCTCAAGGCTCGTTTGGACGCTGGCGAGGACTTGCCACAGTACTTCAAGGATCACCCAATTCTCTATGCTGGTCCTGCCAAGACTCCAAAGGGTTACCCATGTGGTTCGATGGGCCCAACCACGGCCAACCGTATGGACCCATACGTTGACGAGTTTCAGGATCACGGCGGAAGTCTCGTGATGATTGCCAAGGGAAATCGTGGCCAGGTCGTCACGGATGCTTGCAAGAAGCATGGTGGTTTCTACCTTGGCACCATAGGTGGTGTTGCCGCCGTTCTCTCTCAGAGCAGCATCAAGAGCATTGAGTGCGTGGAGTACCCAGAGCTCGGCATGGAGGCTATCTGGAAGATTACCGTTGAAGACTTCCCTGCATTCATCCTCGTGGATGACAAGGGCAACGACTTCTTCAAGCAGTTGAAACCTTGGAAGTGCAGCTGCTGAATTATTAAATAACCAAATAGATGAGGGCGGCCATGATGGTCGCCCTCACTTTTTATCCATCTACGAAAGAGTAATTTGTTATATAGCTATTATGGAGCAAGGCTTACAGTGGACACCCGACAAGTCGCAACAAGAAATTCTTGACATCAAGCATGGTCAGCATCTCGTGCTCGCTCCCCCAGGATGTGGCAAGACGCAAATTCTTGCCGAGCGCATTCGTCAAGCTCTCGCCAACGGCGTGAAGGCGGACGATATGCTGTGCTTGACGTTTACCAATCGCGCGGCGCGCGGCATGCGCGAGCGTGTTGACATAAGGGTAGGAAAGGATAAGGCCGAAGATGTATTCGTGGGAAACGTCCACAGGTTTTGCTCCCGTTTTCTTTTCACCAACAACATAGTGCCAGCTGAAAGCGCAATCATTGATGATGATACAGTTGACAGCATACTCGCACAATACCTTAATGAGGACGAGGATGCGGTAAGACGTGACTTTAACAAGAAGAAAGCGCATGCGCAAATCATGTTTTTCTCACATTTCATGAGCGACATCATTAACGGTGTGCCACGTGGCTTGCGAATCCATCCCGAGTGCGTCACGGCGGAGGATGTCGTGGCCATGAAAGAGTTGGCTAAGGCGATGCGCAAGCCTTTCGACGCTTCGCTCATGATAGACCTTTACGATCATGCCGACTTCTACCTTGACCTTGTGTGCCAGCCTGTTTTCCCACAGCGCATGCGTTACCAAGCCACGCAACTTCTGACCAAGGCTCGTTACGCCCACGCTTATGTTGCTTATAAACGCCAAAACTGTTTGCTCGATTTTGAGGACTTGTTGCAACTTACCTATGACACTTTGTGCAAATACACTGACGGCAAGCGGTATTCGTGGATACAGGTCGACGAAGTGCAAGACCTCAATCCTCTTCAACTTGCCATAATCAACCATTTGCGTGCCGAAGACGGTTGCTTTGTCTGTCTTGGTGACGAGCAGCAGGCCATATTCTCGTTCATGGGCGCGAAACTTGCCACGCTCAACGCCCTCAAGGAGCAGTGCAAGGGTAACGTGCATCACCTTGGCGTCAACCATAGGCAGCCGAGAGACATTGTGGAGATGCTCAACGATTACGCAATAGCCAACTTGCGTTCTGACCCAGCTCTCCTGCCCCAGTCAGGCAATGCTGCCATAGACGATAGCTCCAGCCTCATTTTGTGCCGTTCGGAGAATCTCTTTACGGAGATTGACGACGTGGTGAGGTTGACGAAAAAGCTCATGGCGGAAGATAGGACAACTACCACGGCCATAGTGGTCAACTCCAATCGTGATGCCGATGAGGTCAGCGACCGCCTCCATGAGGTTGGAGTGCCTCATTTCAAGATTTCGGGCACCGACATTTTCTCCACGCCAGAGGTGAAGCTTCTCGTAGCACACATCAGTGTTGTCAACAATGAGCTCAACTCCCTTGCTTGGGCGCAGATAATGCAAGGGATGAAGGTCTGTGCCACGGCAGCCACGGCTCGAAACCTTGTGCATAAGCTAAGGACGCTTGCCATGGCGCCTACAGACTTGCTAAGTGGTGTAACTGATGGCCATGACACTTATCTTAGGCGATTCTTGCGAGTCTATGACAATGATGACATAGTGGTGTTCGATACCGAGACCACAGGCTTGAACGTTTTTGAGGATGATGTCATCCAGATAGCTGCGGAGCGGATAAGGCGGGGCGAGGTTGTTGGCAAGTTCTGTGTGTACATGGAAACGCGTCGCCCCATACCTGTGATGCTTGGCGACATCGTGAACCCAATCATTGAAGAGCGGAAACACAACAAGATATGTTCTCCCGCTGAGGGATTCAAGGCTTTTCTCGACTTTGCCAATGGAGCTCCCCTGTTGGCGCATAATGCCACGTTCGATTATCATATAATGTACTTCCGCTTGAAAGATTATCTTCCGGATGCCAACTGGTGTGCTCTTCAGCCCGTGTGTTTCGACTCCCTGAAGCTCATACGCCTTCTTCGTCCAGATCTCAAGGCGTTCAAGCTCAAGTCGTTGCTTATGGAGATAGGGCTGGAAGGAGAAAACTCGCACCTTGCCGATGATGATGTCAATGCCACGGTGTCGCTCGTGAAATATTGTCATGAAAAGGGGCTGGACGTGATAGGACGGCAGAATGATTTTCTCGACAAGCAGTCCGTTAAGTCTTTTGCCGAAAAACTTAGGCGAAGCTATGCTGATATTTATTGTAAGGCGTGCGGTAAACTTTATGCCAGGGCCGTGTGTGACAAGTCGGCACTGACGGCTGAGATAATTCGCTTTTATGACTTCTTGGTGGGGGAAAGAATAATAAAGCCAATAGCTAAAATCGACTATGTGTTGCGTTTCCTTGACTGCGATGTTATAAAACAAGCCGAGGAACCATCGCTTAAGGAGCAGCTGGAGAATCATATCATGGAAATCAGCACGTTTAAGGAAGCGGACATCTGCGGATCCTCATCGCTTGACGACAAGGTGTTCGTCTCCACCAT
>DJQL01000031.1 GCA_002437565.1 Prevotella sp. UBA6387 | reverse complement strand
TGGAGCCAAACATCATTGGACTTTTGGCAAGCCACCGCACTCCCGCAACAGGTCAATACCGTGGATGCGATATTGACAAGTTCATACTCATAGGCGACTACAAGCAACTGCCAGCTGTGGTGCAGCAGGGCGACATGGACAGCGAGGTAAGCGGACGGCTGCTTTCCGGTATTGGCTTGACCGACTGCAAAAATTCGCTTTTCGAACGGCTTATGCACCAAGAGCTTGACAAGGGACGCACCGACTTCATAGGCACTCTGCGGCGGCAAGGACGGATGCACCCAGACATAGCCGACTTCCCCAACCACGAGTTTTATTCGCGGGAGCGTCTGCACTGCGTGCCATTGCCTCACCAGCAAGCCAAGGAGATTGGCTACATATTGCCATCGCAAGACGACATGGACGAGCTTATGAAACGGCAACGGGTGATTTTCATACCATCTAAAGACTGCCTCCAACCAGAAATATCCGACAAGGTAAACGCTGACGAGGCGCATGTGGTTGGTGACATACTGAAACGAGTATACAGGTTCTATGGAGAAAACTTCAACGCAGACAAGACCGTTGGCGTGATAGTGCCATATCGCAATCAAATAGCGATGATAAGGAAAGAGATAGAGAAAACCAATATAAAGGCTCTCGAAGACATAAGCATAGACACCGTGGAGAGATACCAGGGATCACAACGCGACGTGATAGTATACTCGTTCACGATACAACAGCCCCATCAACTCGACTTCCTCACCGCAAACACTTTCACGGAAGACGGTCACGACATAGACCGCAAGCTCAACGTGGCTCTGACACGAGCACGGAAGCAGCTCATACTGACAGGAAACGTGAAGACCCTTTCCGCCTCTCCCATATTTCGCAAGCTGATGGAATATGTCAAGGAAAAAGGCGGAATGGCAATAAGGCAGAACATGATTTAAAGCCAGCCTTTGCTTTTGAACTCCTCAAAGAGGGGCATGGCAATCGCCTTGGCATCTGGATGTGGCTGACCGGTCGTGCCAAGGGCGCGAAGGTCGAAGAAATGTTTCCAATCGGAAACAAAAGCCGTATGCACGAGTTCGGTAGCCGTGTCGAGAGGAAGCACAACACGCGCCTCTTGTGGCTTGCGGCCTGAACTGATTAGGTTCATATACGATTTCTCGGCAGCCAAATTGGCAAAAACCCAATTGTCGAGGACCGAGGCACTGCCATCGGCAACCTTACGTGCAAGTTCCATGAACTGTTGGCCACTGACCTTAAGCTCACCGCCATTCACAGATCCAGACCAGCCAGACCCTGTCATCTCATGCTTGACCCATGTTGGAAGATTGACTGTAATCTCATTGCCAAACTTGTCTCTTGAATAGTTGCAATAGCGAGTTGACTGCTCTGCCATGGAATTGGCACGGTGGCGGTTAAACTCACGCGTGATGGCTATTTGTGTGGAGAAATGCACGGTGACACGTACAGGATGGAGTGGCAAAGGCTCGCTCCAAAAGTTTTGCAGGTCTGCAAGGCGATGGTTCTCTGCAAGGACACGGAGGTTTGTGGTGACATAAGCCTTGCCAGAATCCACGACACACTGCGAAAACTTGTTGGCAGAATAGAATTGCCATGGCTGCTCCATGCCATTATTGTCTGCATCGAAAAGGAGATACACCGTGCCGTGCTCGAGCATGGCAAAATGCTCATTTTTGATCATTCGCTCCACAAAAGGCTGAGCCGACGTGGCAGTGGCGTGATCCTCGCTTTTATAGCACACGCGCCCTACACGTTCAATCTGCCTGTAAACGCCAGCCAAGCCTGGCTCTTGTTGCCATATCTCGAAAGAAGGGTTGATGATTCGCATAAGAAATGATATAGTTGTGTTTTATTTAATTGTTAACCAATTGCATCATGCTCTTACCTTGCATACGCATTGCTTGGGGCAAAAATACAAATATTTTTTCGTTCAAGCACTTCAACACCTTGATTAATTTCGCCAAAAGCGCAATGATTTAGACATGTATTTACAATAGACAGGACCTATAAGGAAGTTTTTTGTTAAAGAGCAAACGAAAATGAAACTTTTTGCTAATTTTGCAATCAGGAAACTTGCCGTTGTAAACACAAGAAACCGACAATTGAGAATAATTGATAAATGGACGAGAAAAACAGCATAAAATTACTGACAAGCCATGGCATAAAACCTACCAGCAACCGCATACTCGTGGTAAAGGCTCTGGCTGCCGAAGATTATCCTTCAACCATGACAGACCTTGAGAACCACTTGCTGAGCGTGGACAAGAGTGGCATTTCCCGTGCGTTGTCGCTGTTTCGAGAGCACCGGCTGGTACACACCATAGAAGATGGCAACGGGGGATTGAGGTATGAACTGTGCCATAGCCATACCGACGACGACGAAGACGAGGACTTGCACGTGCACTTCTTTTGCGAGAGATGCCACAAGATATACTGTCTTCACGACACACCAGTGCCCAACATAGACTTGCCACATGGATTCACGCGCACCAGTTGCAACTATGTAGTGAAAGGCATTTGTGAGGTATGCAACCGCAAGACCAGAGCCATGAAATAGCAAAAAGACGACACGACCAAAACAATATAACAAATAGCCAAACATTAAATTTGACAATATGAAACAAACTTGTAGGACAACGGTATTGGCTTTTATGCTTACCGCTATTTGTACCATCTCATTCTCTGCGGTAAAGAAAGAATACTTATGGCCAAAGGGCAAAATGCCTGACAGCCAGCCGCAACAGATAGCAGCCACACAGAGCATGACAAAGCTTGATGGCTTCAACCCCGACAAAAACCGTCTGCCATACCTCGAATGGTATGACGCACCGGCAAAAAGCAAACGTAAGGGCGCATGCATGATTCTAATAAGAGGCGGGTCATACTTAAATCTCGCCAGTGAAGCAGCTGAAAAACAATGGAGGGAACAACTCACTGAGGAAGGCATACAATGTGTTAGCTTAATTTACCGTACTCCACGCCCCAAGGGCTTGCCTATATACCAAACAGCATGGGAAGACGGACAGAGAGCTGTAAGACTCGTGAGGAGTGAGGCTCGCAAACGAGGATACGATCCAGAAAAGATCGGAGTGATTGGCATGTCGGCAGGTTCGCACATGGGACTACTGCTTGCCACAAGTTCGGAGACAGACGCATACAAGCCCGTGGACAAGATTGACTCCACACCTTGTCATATCAACTGGGCCATACTCAATGCGCCTGCATATGTCACCACAGATGGACGAAAAGGCACCAAAGCCACACGCCAAGGCTACGGCACCGACGTGAGCCTCGACACCATATTTCATTTCGACAAGCACACTTGCCCCATAAGCCTGCACCACGGAGGGCTTGACCCTTATTCACCCAACGGTTCCACACTGGTATACCGCCAACTTAGGCGAATGCACGTGCCAGCTGAACTGCATCTGTATCCAGATCAAAGCCACAAGGCACTTGGACTGGAAAGGGGCATTGAGTTTTTGAGGCAAATGGGATTTCTTGGAACACTCGGCAAGGAGGTGACGCTAATGAGCCGATTCGACAACGATAACGCACGTGGCGGATACAAGAAAGAAGCTATTTGGCCAAAAGGCAAGATGCCCGACCGCCAAGCCAAGCAATGCGAGCCTTATCTGGAATGGCATTTCCCAAAAGTGCTGAAGACAAAGGCAATACAGATAGCTTATTCAGGCGGAGCATACAACTACAACACGCCCGACGGCTTTGAGGTGGCACCTATCAGGCGTTTTCTCAATGAGAAGGGCATGACCGTTGTGACAATAAAATACCGCACGCCAAGACCTGAAGCCGGAAGCGGCATAGACAAGTACACCACGGCTTGGCAAGACCTGCAAAGAGCCATAAGAATTGTGCGCAATGAAGCAACAAAATATGGTCTCGACCCAAACAGAATCGGCATATCTGGATGTTCAGCCGGTGGACACCTCACGCTCATGGGTGTGACTTCATCATTGCACCAAAGCTACCTGCCCATTGACAGCATAGACAAGGTGCCGTGCAATGTACAATGGGGCATTGCCACATATCCAGCCTATGTTCTGTCTGACGGAATTGACGGCGGAAACAGCGAAGGCGGCAACGAAGACCGCGACGCTATAAATCCAGAATTCTCCTTCGACCTCAATACCGTACCTACGCTATTCCTACATGGTGATGCAGACGGCTATTCAGCCATGGGATCAGTGAAATGCTGGGAGAGAATGAGAGCAATGGGCGTACAGAGCGAGCTGCACACCTTCGCACTTAGGACACACTGTTTCCAAAGAGAGGCCGCTCCTGGCACAGGAAGCTACAACTATCTCGACCGTATTTGGGATTTTCTGACAGAAAAGAATTTTAATCGCTGATTATTTCGTAATTTTGCAATTCGGAAAAAACAATTACGCATAAAATACATGGAAGAGAATCATTTCAAGCGGACTACCGTCACGGCGGCCCTGCCATACGCCAATGGTGGCGTGCACATAGGACACCTGGCTGGCGTTTACGTGCCTGCTGATATCTACGTGCGCTACTTGCGCCTGAAAAAACAACCAGTGATATTCATTGGCGGAAGCGATGAGCATGGAGTGCCAATCACAATCAGGGCAAAGAAAGAAGGCATAACTCCACAAGACGTGTGCGACCGCTACCACAAGATCATCAAAGACTCTTTCAAGGAGTTCGGCATCTCGTTTGACATCTACAGCCGCACAACGTCAAAGATTCACAACAAGTTCGCCTCCGACTTCTTCCGCAAACTCTACGATGACGGCAAACTCGTGGAGAAAGAGACTGAACAATATTATGACCCAGAGGCGAAACAGTTTCTCGCCGACAGATACATCATGGGCACATGCCCACACTGTGGCAACCCAAATGCATACGGAGACCAGTGTGAGAAATGCGGCAGCGACCTATCGCCAATGGAACTGATAAATCCACACTCCACCATCAGCGGCGCAAAGCCAGAGATAAGGAAGACAAAAAACTGGTACTTGCCGCTCAATCAATACCAAGATTGGTTGAAGCAATGGATACTTGAAGGACATAAGGAGTGGAGGCCAAACGTATACGGACAGTGCAAGTCGTGGCTCGACATGGATCTTCAGCCACGTGCCATGACACGAGACCTCGACTGGGGCATACCAGTGCCAGTGGAGGGTGCTGACGGCAAGGTGCTCTACGTGTGGTTCGACGCTCCTATCGGCTACATCAGCAACACAAAGGAGCTTTGCGACGCTGAGCCAGAGAAATGGGGCTCGTGGAAGAAATGGTGGCAAGACAAAGACACACGACTCGTGCATTTCATTGGAAAGGACAACATCGTGTTCCACTGCCTCATCTTCCCAACAATGCTCAAGGCGCACGGTGACTACATTTTGCCAGACAACGTGCCGGCAAACGAGTTTCTCAACCTTGAGAACGACAAGATTTCCACATCGCGCAACTGGGCTGTGTGGCTCGATGAGTATCTAAATGACTTCCCTGGCAAGCAGGATGTGCTGCGCTATGTGCTCACCGCAAATGCACCTGAGACGAAAGACAACAATTTCACCTGGAAAGACTTTCAAGAGCGCAACAACTCTGAGTTGGTGGCCATATACGGCAACTTCGTGAACCGCGCGCTGCAACTTACAAAGAAATACTGGAACGGCGTGGTGCCTGAATGTGGCGAACTCACCGATACTGACCAGAAAGCCATAGACGAGTTCAAGGACGTGAAAGCCAAGGTTGAGCAACTCCTTGACGGCTTCCATTTCCGCGAGGCACAGAAAGAGGCTATGAACCTTGCCCGCATAGGCAACAAGTACATCACTGAATGTGAGCCTTGGAAAGTGTGGAAGACAGACCAGAAGCGCGTGGAGACCATTCTCTACATATCATTGCAGCTTGTGGCCAACCTCGCAATCGCATTTGAGCCGTTCCTTCCTTTCTCAAGCCGCAAGCTGAGAGACATGATTGGCATGGACAACTTCGACTGGGCGGAGCTCGGCCGCACCGACTTGCTCAAGTCTGGACACCAGCTCGGTGAGCCTCAGTTGCTCTTCGAGAAGATCGAGGACGAGGCCATACAGAAGCAGCTCGACAAGCTCGCAGCCACGAAAGAGGCCAACGAGAAGGCGGAGGCCGCCAAAGACTACAAGGCTGAGCCAGTGAAGCCTAACGTGCCTTTCGACGAATGGGAAAAGGTGGACATCAGGGTCGGCCACATCAAGGAATGCAAGAACGTGAAGAAGTCGAACAAGCTCCTGCAATTCACCATCGATGACGGCAGCGGTACGGATCGAACCATCCTGTCTGGAATAGCTAAGTTCTACAAACCCGAAGACCTCGTGGGAAAGGACGTGCTCTTCATAGCCAACCTCGCGCCACGAAAGATGATGGGCGTAGAGAGCCAAGGCATGATTCTCTCGGCCCTCAACTTCGACGGCTCACTGAGCGTGACCACTACCCTTGGAGAGGTGAAGCCTGGAAGCCAGATAGGATAACCAAGAAAATGGCCTACATTACGCAGGCTAATATTACAAAACAGGGAAAAAGCCATATCCGATACAATACAAGGGTATGGCTTTTTCCCTATTTTGCTTTAAATGGCATGGTTAGACGTCAGACCATGACATCAATATTTTCCGGAAAGAGCACGACTCGACTTCCACTGCATACGCCCCACACAGTTGTCCATAATCCAACGCATACGTATCGTTTGGTCTTGCGACACAGAGCAATGAACGCCTCGTGGGTCGTCCATGATGTTCTCGGCCCGGAAATAGCAACCGTCCATGGTCTTGTACCAATCCTTGTTGCCTCCCGTAGACGTGGCGGCATAGTCGATGGTGTCGTCGCAATAGTCGGTACCTGCCTTCGTGTTTTGATAATTACACGTGGGCAGCAATCCATAGAACAAGCCAATGTAATAGCCCAACTCATTATACCCTTGCTTCTTGTTGTTGTTCGACACGAAGAAGCTGCGCTCTGCCACGTCGAGTTCCGAAAGCTTGTATATTATGCCTGCCTGCGAAGGCCTCAACTCCTGCCCGTCATATTTCTGAAGTTTCAATCCCTTGGGCAGGTCGGTGGCTCCAGCCTTGACATAGCAAGGTGCGCACTGGGCCGTAACGTCGTTGGCGAAGTCGCTCACCACGCCTTTCCTGTCGCTCACGAGCCACACGTTGAGGTAGTCGTCGGCAGACCAGAGCAAGCGCTCGGCGGTGATGAGCGAGTCGATGTCGCTACCGTCTTTCTTGGAGAAGGCTCCATCGGCTATCGTCTTGCGGTCAATGCCAGGCTCCACGAGGCGGTTGCCATATTGGTCGTATTGCGCCATCTCGAACCTGATGTTGGCATTCACGCCCACCGGGTTGTGCGACACCGCGCCCGAAAACATATTGTTGAGCCTCTTCAGTTGCATCTCTATGCGCTCAAGCTTGAATTCTCCTCCATAATTGTCTATGTCGTCCTTGGTTTGCAATACGTGGAAGACAACGGGGATGACAAGTTCTTTGGCGAACAGGTCTTTCTTCGACGCTATTATCGTGAACGACACTGGTGCGGATTCCTTTCCGGTAGTTTTCACGCGTGCCTTCACCGTCACCGTCTTACCCACAAGCGAAGCGTCGCTAACAGATATGACGCGCCCAGCCATAACGCCCGGCGTATCGGAAACATACTCTATCCAGTCGTCATCCACGCGCGTGTCGGGCACTTTGGTGCCACTCTTGGTATACACCGTTGGCTGCAACTCTATCTGCGCGTTGCCGTCGGCAATAAGCCGTTTCTGATTTGGCGTTATCGTCACGGAGTCCACAATGGCCGGGTCTACCTTGCTGTTGTCGTGAAACACCTCCGCGTCGGGCGAACATGCAGTCGCCAGCAAGGCCGTGATAGCGAATGAGATGTTGCGTATTATAGATCTTATGGCTTTCATCTTTTTCTTATAAGCAATTCAAAAAAAACAGGGTTTCTAATAAACGATTACGCTTTCCCATCCAGGGTTTTGCTCCATCTTCTTGTTGTATTGCATCTCACGTGCCGGAATGGGGAAGCAATAGCGGAAGTCGTCTGCCGTGAGATAATTCTTCTCGCCAGATATGGTGCGCTCCATCGTGTCGCCAAAGCGTTTCATGTCGAGCCACACCTTGTCGCCCTCCATGTAGAACTCCCTGAAGCGCTCGTCGTGGATGGCGTTTAAGAGCGCGTCCTTGTCGGCGGACACCTCTGGCAGGCCACCCGTATACCTGTGCTCACGAAACTCGTCGAGCACGGCCTTGCCCTCGCTTGTCTTGCCTTGCCTGACAAGGGCCTCTGCCTTGATAAGGTACATGTCTGCCAACCTGAAAGGCATGAGGCATCCCTGCGACATGTCGGAGCCAATGAGGTTGTATTTGTCGTTGTGGGTGCCATCTGCCGAGAACCAGGCCTTCTTGCGTATGTCGTTGTCGGCAAACTTGCGGTAGTTGACCTTGTTTACAAGACCGTCGGCCACGCCCCCGTCCTCGTAATAAGCATAGTTGAAGTCGCAGATATACGTCCAGCGTCCGTCGACTATGCGCAAGTAGAACTCGTCGTTTTTTATCTCCTTGCTGTAAGCATTGTCGGAGCAGTCGAAAATGTTTTTCAAGACACTTGCCGACGAGGCGAGGTTACGTCCGCGCATGGCCACCGTGGCGTGTTGTTCGGCATTGGCCCAGTCGGAGTCTTCCGCAGCTCCAGAGCAAGCCTTCCACGTGTACACGTCTGCCATCATGGCATTAATGAAATCTGTACTCCACGCATAGTTCCAATCATTGGCCGTGGTCTTAGTCAACAATTCGAGGGCCTTGTCGCAGTCGTCGAGTATCTGCTTGAAAACCTCAGCCTGGGTCTTGCGCTCAGGCATGGCCTCGCCAATCTCCTTCTCTGGCGTGAGGTATATTGGTATGCCCAACCTGTTGTCTTTCATCGGAGAGTATAGCTGCAACAATTTGTAGAAAGCGTAAGCGCGCCATGTCAACGCCTCGCCCAACACCCTGTTTCTCAAGTTTTCATCAGTACCCTCGGCTGTCTCCACGCCATTTATAATGAGGTTGATTGGCCCGAGGAAACTATATATGTTGTCCCATGCCGAACTGTTGGTGTTCAGCCATGTCAGCGAGTTCTTGCCCGTCTGCGTGTACACGTTGTTCACGCGGTCGTAATAATAAGCCGACTCGGTGGTGAGGTTAGCCTCGCCAGTGTAAATCGATAGCGAGCCATCTACATCGTTGCTCGCGAACGGCAGCGTTGTCAGGCCCACGCCCATCACCACGTCTTGCGACGGCATGGTCGGTGTTTTCAGGTAGCGCATGAAGCTGGCAAGGATGTCGCGATAGTCCTCAACACTGTTCACCACCTTCGTGTCGTGTGGGGTCAACGTGAGGAAATCGTTGCACGACGACATCAGCGCGCAGAGCAACACGGCAGTGATATATTTTGTGTATCTCATTTGTTATGTTCTTTTGGTGTTTTTTTCACTCATGTGTTGCGTCGGCCTTAGAACCCCACGGTCAGCTTGACATTGAATTCGCGTGCCACAGGGTAAGAGAAGGCGGAACCGGAGCCCACGTCAAGTCCGCGATACTTGGTGAAGGTGAGCAGGTTGCGCGCGTTCACGCCAATGGTAAAGTTGTTCATGCCGCCAAACTGCTTCATTATGCGTGCCGGCAGGCGATAGCTCAGCGAGATGTTGGTCATGCGCAGGTAGTCGCCCTTGGAGTATTTGTTCGAGGTGACGATGGATGTCCAGTAGTCGGTGTTCGACGTGGTGAAGCGCGGCACGTCGGTAATGTCGCCGGGGAATTGCCAATAATAGAGGTATTTCTTCTCGCGGTTGGTGCCCGACACGGCCAAGTCAGACGAATAGCCGAGCGATGCCTGGAGCGAGTTGAACGTGGCAAGGTTCTTCGGGGCGTTCTGGTAGTCGTTGAAGTTGGGCACGAGGTGGCCGCACTTGAACGTCCAGTTGGTGGTAAGCTCCAATCCCTTATAGTTGAGATAAGTGCCGAAACCGCCGACAATCTTCGGGTGTGAGCGTCCCAGGTATTGCATCGACGGCATGAAAAACGAAGGGTTGGTATTAGAGCCGCGCACGTAGTCTATCTTATCGGGTATGCCATCCTTTGCCGCGTCGAAATAGTACTGGTATTTGGCCACGTTGTTTGAGTTCTGCTCAAGGAACTGTCCGTAAGCTCTCTTGCCGGCCTCCGTGAGGTAATATTGTGGGTTACCGGTCTCTGGGTTGACACCGGCGAACTTCCATCCGTAGATGCCGCCCGTCTCCTGGCCTATGATGTTGAGCACGCCGCCTTTCGACACGTTCGACTTGATGGCCTCCTGATACGAGGTGTATGAATAGTGCGACTTCACGATGACGTTCTTGTTGCGCGAGAGGTTCACCGAGGTGGAGAATGTCAGGTCGCGCGTGTTTACCCACTTCACGTTCATGTAAAACTCCAGTCCCTTGTTTTCCACGATTCCACCATTTGCCTTCACCTCCGTGCGTCCGGTGGAGGCTGGCACCTGCAGTGTCTCAAGCACGTCCTTGGTGCGCGTGGAATAATAGTCGAACGTCATGTTGATTCGGTTCTTCCACAGGGTCATGTCTACGCCGAGGTTTATGTCGCGTTTCTTCTCCCATTTCACGGTCGGGTTGGGATAAGTGAAGCTCGTGGCGAAGCGGTTGCCGTTGTACATCTGCGAGCCGTATGATATGGTGGAGAATGGATAAGCCGTGCGGTCGATGTTGCCCGTGAATCCGTAGCTTCCGCGCAAGGCCAGCTCTGTCACCACGGGGTTCTTGAACCATGTCTCCTTGTGAAGGTTGTAGCGCAATCCCGCCGACCACAACGGCGTGAACCTGTTGCCATCGCCAATGACGTCGGCACCGTCGGCACGATAGTTGAAGCTGAAGATGTAGCGATCCTTGTAGCCATAGCGCATGGTACCGAGAAACGACACGCTACGGTCTTGACCGTCGTTGGTAGAGAACATGTTGGCTATGACCGACCGCATGGTCTCATACGACACGGGAATGTCGAATGCCGGCACGCCCGTTATGCGGAAGTCCTTGTAATAGATGGGCGACGTATAGCTGAAATTGGTGTATTTCTTCGACATCACCTCGCTTGCGATGAGAAACGAGAACAGGTGGTCGTCTTTCAGGTTGAACGAGTAGTCAACCTGGTTGCGGATGGTCCAATAATGGTTTTTTCCCGAGCCTTCGGTGAGCTGGCCGTTGTCGAACTGGTCGGGCATGATGTTATAGTTGGAATAGGCGGTCTTGGCGAACTGCTCATTGGCCCACGACGTGTAAGTGCCCGCGTCTATCTCGGTGGTGTTGGTGTTGTAAGACATGCCCTTGCGGAATATCGACTCTACCGACAGTCCGGGTATTATCTCATAGCGCGCGTTGAGGGTGAACTCCACGTCGGAGCCATCGGTCGTCTTGCGCGTGTCGCGCATCTCGCGCACGATGTTGAACTTCTCGTACACGTATCCCGAGGCGCGCTCGTTGGTGTAGTTGTTGCTCAGATAGCTCAGGTCGGCGGCATAGGAGCCATCGTCGTTGTATGGCCGCTCGTATGGATTGGCGAACATGGCATAGGTGAAGGGGTCTATCGCCGAGGCGTTGTCGCGGTTCTTACGGGCGTTGGCCGAGAGGTTCACGGCAATGATGAGTCCCTTGATGGGTCGATAGTCGAGCTTCATCAGCAGTCCGGCGTTCTGGTACTTGTTGGATATGAGAATGCCGTTTTGGTCTTGGAAATTGAGCGAGGTGTAATAGGTTAGCTCCTCAGAGCCTCCACGAAGGTTGATGTTGTGCGACTGCGAGTGTGCCGTGCGGAAGAGCACGTCGAACCAATTGGTGTTTATGCCCGACAAGCGTCGCAACTCTTGTTGGTACTCTTCTGGCGTTATGTATCCATCAACGCTGCGCTTGTAGGTATATCCTCCACGCCCCGTGACATAAGCGTAGCTCAAGCCGTAGTTGTCCACTATGGAGCGCTCATACTGGAGCTTCTCTGCCGAGTTCATGAAGTTGAGGTTGTTTACCGGCGCGATGGCGCAGTTGTAGGTTCCGCTGTAGCTCACTTGCGTCTTCGAGCGGAAGCCTTTCTTTGTCGTGATGACGATGACGCCATTGGCGGCCCTCGCTCCATAGATGGCCGCAGCCGACGCGTCTTTCAAGATGCTTATCGACTCGATGTCGTCTGGCATGATGTTGCCCACGCCGTCTTGCATGATAGTTCCGGCATAGTCGCCCGTGGAACTCGTGGGCACGCCCGATGTCATGGGCAGTCCGTCGACGATCCACAATGGCTCGGTGTTGCCGCTGAGGTTGTTCTCGCCTCGTATGGTAATTTGCGAGCGAACGCCAGGCGCGCCAGACAGCGTGGTGGAGTTGAGTCCGGCGATGCGTCCATCGAGAATACGATCGATAGAAGTCACGCCCTGCATCTTCAAGTCCTTTGCCGTGAGAACCGACGCGCTACCCGTCATGTGGTCCTTGTTGATGACCTCCATGCCAGTGACCACCACCTCGTTGATGCTGTTGTCATCCTCTTGCATGGTCACGTTCACCATCTTGGCAATGTCGCTCACGCGCACGGTCTGCGTCTTCATGCCTATATAGGTGAGCACGAGCGTGGCGGTCTTCGACGCGCCAGGCATAGGCATGGAGAACATGCCGTTGACATCGGTCGTGGTCTTGCGTGTGGAGCCTTTCAGCGACACCGTCACGCCAGGCAGTGGCTGCTTTGTGTCATCGACCACTATGCCGCGCAGCGAGTGTCCTTGCTGTTGCTGCACTGCCATGGCGGATGTCTCGGCTGGAGCGGCGACCGCTGGCACGCACGCCAACGAGAGAACCGCAATGGTCAAGCCATACACCACACGGCGTAGGTATATATTATCATTGGGAAATATCAGCATCGTATGTATAATATAATGTATAGTCGGTGTTATCTTATCTGTGGGTTTGACACGACGGCCGGGCACTTGATGTCCATGAGCAGTTTAGGTCCTGTCTGATAGTTGTATGTCATCACGCCATAATAGTCGTATGAACCTGTGCCTTGCGGTGTGTATTGCTTGAGCCGCATCACACCCTTCACGCCGTGTCCTGTCTCGAAGAATACGTAACTTGTCTTGAAGTCATCGGCTGTGGTCACGGGTATCTCTACATTGTTTTCCTCGACGTCAACATTGAATGTTGTGGCATCGAGATTCTCGAAGTCGGAGTCAGTGAACGACGATGGGGCTTTCATGTACTTGGTGTGACAGGGGAACAAGTAGTCGGCCTTATGGCCAAGGTGGGCGCGCATGGTTATTGGCGACTGGAAGCGGAAGCTCTGCTTGGCCTCGTCCCAATAGAGGGCTATGTCTGCCATGTCCTTGCGCTTCGACGACGCGCTCTGCGTCGTGCCAGACGTCAGTGAGAAGAAACAGAGGCCAGTGCCGAAGTCGGGGTATTCTGGGTTGCCGTCGTCGAGCTCGGTGCTCGTGCCGAGAAGCACATCGCCATAATAGACTTCGATGTCCATCGTGTCCATCATTCCGGCAAGGCTCACGTCGGTGTATTCGAGCGATGTCTGTTGTGGCACCTTGCACACTTCCAATGGGCCGTCGTAGTTCACGACTACGGTTCCCCCAAACGATGTATTTCCGTTGAGCGTCACATGATAATCGCTCCCTGTCTTCGTGACATTGACCTCGCCCTCGGTTATGGCGGCTGGCTTGATGGTCTTCTGCGACTGATACTCTGACGAGCAATAGGCACGGAAGGTCTTTGCCGCCGTGGTCTCGCTGTACTTGTATGTGCCATCGGCCACGCCGTCGAGGTCTGGCGAGCACAATTGGATGCTCACCACGGCACCCTTTCCTTTTGCCGAAGCGAGCTCGGGGTTGTAGGTCAATCCATTTTCATAGAGCGAGATGGTGTAGTTGCCGAGCTGCGTGGAGTTGTTGCTTACGGTGAAACCCTCCACATTGTCGGTCACGGTCTCGCCCTTGTCGTTTAGGTATGTGTCCTTCCAAACGTAGGGCACGGTGTTTACCATGGAATAGGGATTACCTTGCCATATCACACCGCTGCCCACGTTGAACGTGTTGTCGTAGAGCACTATCCGCGAGCTGCCGACTGTTGTGTCGTCGCTATCGGAACAGGCACTGAACAACAATGCCGAAGCAAGGACTGCTAAAAAACAGTTTAACTTTGGCATATACATATATTATTTGTTTACTACCTTGCGCACTGTACCATCAGACATCTTCACGATGTTGATGCCCTTTACAGGCAGGTAGACGCGCTTGCCGTCCATGGTGTAGCGGCCAGTTTCCGTGGCCGTGGTCGCGGTCGTAGTGGTATTGATAGATGTAGAAGTCTTCTCAAGGATGAGCTTGACGGGGAGTGGTCCAGCATCTAATCCACTCATGCGATACTTGTTTTGGTTTGTCTTGCTTTCAATGAAGAATCGATATTCGTCTTCATTCTCAGCTTTGCCAATGAGAGCAGTCTTAGTTTGAATGGTACCGCCCTCTTTTACCGAGTATCCAGCATATAAGTCTTTAAGATAGTCGCCGTCTTCGGTATCATTCTCTGTTTTCTCGGCTGGTATCGTATATGGAGTGTCAAACATGATATCATTCCATATATATAGCTCTGGCTTTTTTACAGAAGGCTTTAATGTTGCCCCTGTTATGGTTCTTACGTGTTCGGTAAAAGGATTGTCTTTGTCGGTACTTGTTTCGTCAATGGCGTTAAGGAAACAATCTGTTTTTGTGGTTTCAAAATACCCAGCAACGCTAATGCCAACTACTTTATACCCGATGTAGTCTTTCAGCATTTCCTTGCTGAATTTGCCGTAAACAGCTTCAATATCTACCCCCCATTCTACATAGGATTCGTACCATTCTGCTGTGTTGCCAGATAATTCTGTAGCACCAAGGTTCACGAGATACTCTTGGTTCTCGCTAAGTGCCCTTGTTTGCGCGTTTACCCCCCCACGAAGGAAAGAGTCAGCGCCATAATGGAAAGTAAAGTTTTCCTCATACTCATGTCGTTTTTAATGTTAGAAATAGTGTTGTATGAAAAGCATGTGCACGCACAAGCTTGTGTTTCGCTACGAATGAATAATGGTTTTATTAGCCGTTGCAAAGTTATAAAAAAAACGAGCCACGCAAGGGCAAACAGTAAATTTATTTTAAAATAATCGAAAAAACAGTAGCACGGCGACAATTATTGCTTACTTTTGATGCCAAATCGAAACAATATAATCATTTTATGAAAAAACGAGTCTTTCTCTCTTTCGTTATCTTGGCCCTTCCATTGGCCAATTGCCTCGCGCAAAAGGCATGGAAAATAGACGGCACAACCACCGACGTGCCAAAAGCCACGACCATCTATTTCAACAAGGCCGTTGACGGCGACTTGGTTCCGCTCGACTCAGCAAAGGTGGTGAACGGCAAGTTCGCGTTCGCGGGAACCACCACCGCGCCGGAGGTGCGCTACCTGAGCTTCCGCATTGGCGGCAAGACCCACTGGGCCGAGATGTTCGTGGAGGAAGGCACCATAAAGGCCACACTGACCATGAAAGACAACACGGTACGCGGCACGGTGAACAACGACATCTACCAAGACCTTAAAGACAAGGTGAACGACATCAACGACCGGCAACGCGCCATAGTGCCTGCCCTGCGCGACACCACGCTGACACAAGACTCCATAAAGTCGTTGCGCGCCGAATATGACCGCTTGGGCGACAGCGTGTACGACGTGTTGCGCCAGGGCATGCGGCAAAACATCACGAAGCCTGTGGGCGTGATGCTCTTCAAGCAATACAGCCGCAAAAACACCATTGAGGAGAACCAGAGACTCATCGCGCAGATACCAGCCGAATATCAAACCGACGAGACGGTCATGGCCATAGCGCGCCGCGTGAAATACGCCGTCGCCACTGCCAGTGGAAAACCTTTCACCGACTTCACCATGCAAACGCCAGACGGTAAAAACGTTAAACTGTCCGACTTCGCCGGCCGTGGCAAATACGTGCTCGTGGACTTTTGGGCAAGCTGGTGCGGCCCATGCCGCAGGTCGATGCCGGAGCTGATAGAGTTTTACAAAAAAAACAAGGACAAGGGCTTGGAAATAGTCGGGGTGTCGTTCGACAACAACGCTCAGGCGTGGCAAAAGGCCATCAATGCCCTCGGGTTGCCTTGGCAACAAATGTCAGACCTGAAAGGATGGAACAGCCAAGCCGCGCAAATCTACGACATTCGCGCCATCCCCAACACCCTGCTCATAGACCCAAACGGAAACATCGTGGGCAAGGGGATGACGCACGAGGAGATTGAGGCGTTGCTCAAGAAATAAAGGCAAGCCCCAATCACTTGCTTTTATCTCAACACGAAGACCTTGGTCTCGTGGGCCCGCACCTTGCCTCCCCACTTGGTGGCACCATGGGCTATGTCGCTATGCTGCCAAACGTCGCGCACGGTATATAGGCCGTTCAAGCCAAGTTGCTTGAAAGAGACCGAGAGGTTGAGAGCCTTGTCGCCGCAGTTGAGTATGGCCACGGCGTGAGAGCCATCAGCCAAGGGGCGCACGAAGACCTGGTGATCGGCCTTGTTGACCACGCGCTCAGCCGCCTTGCCGAGTGGGTCTTGGTCTATGGCTATCATCTCCTTGTTCAAGACGATGCGCTTGTCTTCCGCCGTGAGGTGACGCAGGTCGTTGCTCAATGCCAACACCGACGACATCATGCACCACATGCTCATCTGGGTCTGGTACTCGGTGTAGGTGCAGCCCACGCCACCGAGGTCGCTCGATGGTCCGCCCTTGCCGTCGAGCCCCACCACGAGCATGTCCATGTCGGGCCACTGGCCATGACGCACTTGCTTAGACAACGGGGCCGTGACGTTGATGATGTCGAGGAT
>DJQL01000050.1 GCA_002437565.1 Prevotella sp. UBA6387 | reverse complement strand
CCATTGGCCGCGAGACATTATAGGTTGCTGGTGAGCGACAACTGCGTGACAACATCGTTTGACATACCGTCAGCTTGCAGCGACATGCAAAGCAGTTGGAAAAGCAAACATCCACACGCGTTAATATAGCCCCCAAAACAGCAGCAATCGTTTCAAGGTGATTAATGTTCTTGTATTTCAAATCACCCGTATCCAAAAGATTTCAAGGATGTCGGCTTCGCCGATTATGCGCACGGTCTTTCGCATGGTCTCTGCACGTGATAATAATATTTTACAAAAGGCCTTCAGGAAATCGTTTTTTTTCAATCAAACCGTCTCTTGGTCGCAAAAACGCGATTCTTGACAGTTTTTGATAAATGACTGAATACCAGACGGATGCGTTTTTAACAGTTCCCAGACCTTGCTGAAACTGACAATCATCGTCGGCTTTACGCCGCAATCGCATCGGCTTTGCGGCGTGAAGGCAACGGCTTTGCGCCGTAATCGCATCGGCTTTACGCCGTGAAGCCGACAACTTTTGCCTGTTTTGGCAAGAAATCATGGTCGAAAACCAGTTCGCGGTGACGCGAAAGGGTAGCCTAAAGCGGTTTTGCCGCTCTGGAAGCACCTGTTTTCAAGTGTTAAATTTTGGCAATAATAATTTACATTTCAATGTAGGCGCGAGTTGCTGTCCATACGTGTTCCACGTTGCTATCAAGATTCATCTTGGCAGAATCCTCAACAGTCGTTTCCCTTGTTTCTTTCGTTTTGCAGTGGCTCGGAACATGAATTCTCGGTCATGCGTCCTGTTGGCAATTGCCATGTGTCTTGTGCTCGTGGAACTTTAGCGGCAGCAATAAAAATAAAAACTTTGTGAATAATTTGTGCGTTGTTTTGGCTTATATCGGAAAATATTAGTAACTTTGCACACCAAATGTGTAGTTTAGAGGAACTTAAGATAGATTTGAAAGAATTGGGCGAGGGCGTGAGCACGTTCCGCTTCAATCTTGGTGATGCCTGGTTTGAGTCGCTCGAAGATGGCGAGATCAAGCAAGGCAATGTCGACGTGTCCATAGACATTGACCGCACCGATGACTATTTTAACCTCGACTTTCACGTTGAAGGCTCTGTCACGGTGCCTTGCGACCGTTGCCTTGACGACATGGATCAACCCATCGTCAACGACCAGCACCTCGTGGCAAAGTTTGGAGAAGAATACTCAGAGGATGATGATCTCATCACGGTGCCCGAGAAAGAAGGAATGCTCGACACCTCGTGGCTCATCTATCAGTTTATAGAGCTCGCCGTACCACTCAGGCATGTGCATGCACCTGGAAAATGCAATCCTGCCATGATGAAGATTCTGGAAGAACATTCAGCCGCCCGAAGCGGTGCTGGGGATGACGAGAAACCCATAGACTCGCGATGGGCTGCCCTCTCGCAAATAAAAAACAATAATTAAAATTAATACTCAAAATGGCACATCCAAAAAGAAGACAGTCAAAGACTCGTACACTTAAGCGTAGAACTCACGATAAGGCAGTAGCTCCCACGCTGGCCGTATGCCCTAACTGTGGCGCTTACTATGTTTATCACACGGTATGCCCAACTTGCGGCTACTATCGTGGCAAGGTAGCTATCGTCAAAGAGGCCGCTGAATAATGGCTAAGGTCAACGCAGTGATTACGGGCGTTGGTGGCTACGTGCCCGACTATATCCTCACCAACGAGGAGCTGTCGCGCATGGTGGACACCAGCGACGAGTGGATCAGAACGCGTGTTGGTATCAGGGAGCGTCGCATCCTTACCGAGGAAGGCCTTGGCGCAAGCTACATGGCCCGTAAAGCCTGCAAGCAGTTGCTGAAGAAGACTGGCGCGGATCCTGACTCTATAGACGCGCTTATCGTCTCAACGACTACGCCAGACTATCCTTTCCCGTCGACGGCAAGCATTGTCGTGGGTAAGCTCGGGCTGAAAAACGCCTTTGCGTTTGACATGTCTTGTGCTTGCTGTGGTTTCATTTACGCCCTTGATACTGCGTCATCGATGATACAGTCGGGGCGCTACAAGAAGGTGATAGTATGCTCGGCAGAGAAGATGTCGTCGGTCGTCGACTGGACAGATCGCCAGACGTGCGTGCTCTTCGGTGATGGCGCAGGCGCCGTGCTCGTTGAGGCCACGGAAGAGGAAGGCGTTGGCTTCCAAGACTCCATGCTGCTTACTGATGGCAAGGGCTTGCCTTTCCTCCACATGAAGGCAGGCGGCTCGGTATGTCCGGCTTCCCATTTCACCATCGACAATCGTCTGCATTATGTTTACCAAGAAGGTCGCACGGTTTTCCGTCACGCGGTGACATACATGAGCGATGACGTGGCGGAAGTGATGCAGCGCAATGGCCTGGACAACACCAACCTCAATTGGATAATCCCACATGAGGCCAACTTGCGTATAATAGACGCCGTGGCAAAGAGGGCCAACTTGCCTCTCGACAAGGTGGTCATTAACATAGACCACTATGGCAATACCTCGTCGGCCACAATACCATTGGCACTTTGGGACAATGAGGCTAACTTCAAGAAAGGTGATAATATCATCTTCACCGCCTTCGGAGCAGGTTTCGTCCATGGAGCCATCTATTACAAGTGGGGTTACGACGGTGCCTCTGCCGGAACCGACGCAAAGTAGCGTTTATATCGCATCTTAAATATCAAGCGCGTTCTTCTTGTCGTTGCGACAGGAGAACGCGCTTGCTTTTTATGTGGACGACATATTTTGACGTGGTTTTTGGGAAATGTGATAAAAAATGGCTAACTTTGCAACAGTGTTACACTCAATGAAATAGAATTCTTTAATGCATAAGGCCGGTTTCGTAAATATTGTGGGCAACCCCAACGTGGGCAAGTCCACGCTGATGAACCAACTCGTCGGCGAGCGCATCAGCATCGCCACGTTCAAGGCGCAGACCACGCGTCATCGCATCATGGGCATTGTTAACACCGATGACTGCCAGATTGTGTTTTCTGACACTCCCGGCGTGTTGAAGCCCAACTATAAGATGCAAGAATACATGTTGCAATTCTCAGAGTCGGCCCTCGCCGACGCTGACATCTTGCTTTATGTAACCGATGTTGTTGAAAACCCGGAGAAGAACCTCGACTTCTTGGAGAAGGTGCGCGAGATGAAGATTCCCGTCTTGGTGCTTGTCAACAAGATAGACGAGTTGCAAGGCGAGAAATCGACAGAACGTCTTGGCGAGATAGTGGAGAAATGGCATTCACTGCTTCCTAACGCTGAGATCTTGCCACTGTCCGCCGCCAACAAGTTTGGTGTGGACATACTCATGAAGCGCATAAAGGAACTCCTGCCTGAAAGTCCGGCCTATTTCTCGAAAGACCAGCTCACTGACAAACCAGCGAGATTTTTCGTGTCGGAGATTATCCGCGAGAAGATATTGCGCTATTATGACAAGGAGATTCCCTATTCGGTGGAGGTCGTGGTAGAGCGTTTCAAGGAAGACGAGCACCATATCCACATCAATGCAGTGATTTACGTTGAGCGTGATTCGCAGAAAGGAATCATCATTGGTCACCAAGGCGTGGCATTGAAAAAGGTATCGACCGAGGCGCGCAAGAGCCTTGAGCGATTCTTTGGCAAGTCAATCTACCTCGACATCTTCGTAAAGGTAGACAAGGATTGGCGCAACTCAGAGCGTGAACTCGACAATTTCGGTTACAACCCACAATAAGATTTATATAAAATCAACAATTTCTCTCCCCTGACTGCAAGGCAGGGCGCACTCTCGCAAGAGGCGAGGGCCGAAGAATGTTAAACTTCAGAAATCAAACAAAACAGAATGGCAAGTTTAGTAGCTATTGTTGGACGCCCCAACGTGGGTAAGTCCACCCTTTTCAACCGTCTTACACAAAGCCGTCGTGCCATAGTGAGCGACGTGGCAGGCACGACTCGTGACCGTCAGTATGGCAAGTGCTCATGGAATGGGCGCGAGTTCTCTGTCGTGGACACTGGCGGTTGGGTAGTCAAGTCAGACGACATATTTGAGGATGCCATACGCAAGCAGGTGCTTGTGGCGTCGGATGAAGCAGACCTCGTGCTTTTTCTTGTGGACGTGGAGACAGGTGTCACGGACTGGGACGAAGACGTGGCCAAAATCCTGCGTCGCGCAAAGTTGCCTGTGATATTGGTGGCCAACAAGGTAGACAACAGCGGCATGGCTTATGCTTCCGCGGAATTTTACAAGCTCGGCTTGGGCGACCCACAGTGCGTCAGCGCCGCGACAGGCGGAGGAACTGGCGACTTGCTTGACCTCATAATCAATAAACTGCCTAAAGACGACAAAGACTCTCTTGACGATGACCTGCCACGTTTCGCCGTCGTGGGACGTCCTAACGCTGGAAAGTCGAGCATCGTAAATGCTTTCCTTGGCGAGGAACGCAACATCGTGACGGAGATAGCTGGAACCACACGCGACAGCATCTACACGCGATTCACCAAGTTTGGCTTTGATTTCTATCTCGTTGACACCGCTGGCATACGGCGCAAGAACAAGGTGTCGGAAGACTTGGAGTTCTATAGCGTGATGCGTTCCATACGTGCCATAGAGAACAGCGACGTGTGCATTCTCATGATCGACGCGACTCGTGGCATTGAGGCGCAAGACATGAACATCTTCCAGCTCATACAGAGAAACAACAAGAGCCTTGTGGTGGTGGTCAACAAGTGGGACTTGGTGGAGGACAAGAGCCAGCAGGCCATCGACACCTTCAAAAATGCCATATACAACCGCATGGCACCGTTTACAGACTTCCCGATAATCTTCGCCTCGGCTCTGACCAAACAGCGAATTTTCAAAGTGTTGCAGACAGCTGTGGACGTGTATAAGAACCGCACGGCACACGTTGGTACCAATAAGCTCAATGAGGTGATGTTGCCTATCATCGAGCAAACCCCGCCACCATCAACCAAGGGAAAGTTCATAAAGATAAAATATTGCTCGCAGTTGCCTAACACGCAGATTCCTTCATTCGTGTTCTATGCCAACCTGCCACAGTATATCAAGGAACCATATCGTCGCTTCTTGGAGAACAAGATTCGTGAGAATTGGTCTATGCACGGTTGTCCTATTAATGTGTTTATCCGTCAGAAATGATGCGTAAGCTTTTCTATTTCCTGCTATTCCAACTTTTCGTCGCTTGTTCTGGCAAACCTTCTGGTCCAGATGCGGCATCTTTGGCAGCGCAAGCGGCAAAGGTATATTATGACCAGTTGCTGAAAGGCGACTACGGCAGTTTCGTCGATGGCCGTTACCAACCCACGCGGATTCCGGAGAGCCTTCGCCAGCAGCTCATAGCCAATGCCAAGATGTTCGTGGCGCAACAGGAAAAAGAACATAACGGTATAAAGTCGGTGTCGGTAACTGATGGTAGGGCCGACACCGCCCACCATGTCGCCAACGCTTTCCTTACGTTCTCCTATGGAGATGGCACTAAAGAGCAGGTGGTGGTGCCCATGGTGGAGGTGAAGAAAGTGTGGTACATGAGATGATATGTTTGAGGAAAAGAAAAGACTTGCCGAGTTTGAGCGGTTGTACAAGGACAACTATTCGAGGTTGTTTTATTGTTCTTTCGACATTGTAGGAGATGAAGAATGGGCTAAGGATATAGTTGGTGATGTCTTTTCTCGCGCATGGGACGATTTCTCACGATTGCGCAATACAAACATTCCAAGCTATCTCTTTGTCATGGTGAGAAACCGTAGCATTGACCATGTAAGGCGTTGAGCTTGCCGCGCAGTCCCAAGATCGAGTCTATTGTCCTTGATAAAAGAGAGCAGAATTGCTCCATGACGGAAAATATTTCTCCGAACGGAGTGAGTTTCTCGGATTTAATTTGTATTTTTGCCATGCCTGTTGAAGATTTGCTTGGCTTTTATTGCAACACTAAGTTATGTGAATCTTATGACATGGCAAAATCCTGAGCAACTTTTTGTTGCT
>DJQL01000081.1:13218-14207 GCA_002437565.1 Prevotella sp. UBA6387 | reverse complement strand
ATTCGCTTCTTTCCTTGCTTCCTTACTTCTTTGTATCGCAAAGGAATATAATATTCAAGTCCTTTAGCTTCCACAAAGGCTTTCGCCTTGACTATACGTCCATACGAAACTCTCAGAACGAACCATTGCTTGTTTCCAGAAGGGCCATTCTCTACCGACACCCCACCTTTTTTCTTTGAGATGGAGGGCGTACAAGATGTAGGTTTTGCACTTGGACACGATGAACCTGTGTCGATAGGTTGCCCATTATACAATGAAGCGTCAGCCGGTGAAGGCTGTTTGGTGTTATCTCCCAATGTTGTTGTTCAGAGGTTAGATTAAACCAATAGACTTGTTTCTTGACAGAATTGTCAATCATTGACTACAAAGATAGAGAATCTTATTCAGACGTGAAAATAAATCACTGGGAATCTTTACTTTTGCTTACCACATTTCTGTAATTTGAGGTGATTTGTAGCGATTAACCCGAATTGCTCATTATGATTTCTCGGTGTCTAACGGCAGGCCTCCCACTTCCCATATGTGTTTTTCTTGATTTTGCGACAATCGGTGCAAGGATTGAAATTATAATGTCAAAATAGTTGACAACAGCAGCTCTGAGAATCGAAAAAACGTGCGCGAGCGGTCTTTTGCACGCAAATGAGCCGTTTTTGGCTGTTGTATATATATCGTTGATTATCTGAGCTTTATGCTTTTGGGGCTTCCGTCTGGGGTTCCAATGGAATGCTTTTTGGTTGCCTTCACGCTTATATGGCGTTACCATTACGCTTAAATCGTGTTGGCTTTATGCTTAAATCGTGTTGGCTTCGCGCTGGTTTCACCATGCGATTCAGGCGTGATGGCGGAAACTTGCCGCTTGATCGTGTGCCGCTATGTGCGAAAACGCGCATGAGAGCCTGTTTCCGCTTCCCGGAATGCGCACGCTTGAGAGTGCTTTTTTGAAGAATAATATTGACAATCGAAATTGGGCACGCCAATTGGCGTGCCCA
>DJQL01000081.1:0-13170 GCA_002437565.1 Prevotella sp. UBA6387 | reverse complement strand
CGTCTTTGTTATTCGGGAAGCATTGCCATGCCCACTCATAACACAAACCCTCGCCCGTATATCTTATTGATCCATAGGTCAAAGAACTGTTCGGTAAGCGAATACTTGCCATGTAGCTTGGTGATGACGCCACTTGCCATAAGTTGCTTGGCGGCATACTGGTTGGCACTGGCCGACGATAGTTTATGCTTTTTGATGAATGCGGCAGAAGTGATTTTCTCCACTTCGCCCTCGGTCGCTATGGCATATAGCAGCGGTTTCTGTTTCTCCGGTATGTTTGACAAGAGTTCTTGGAATATGGGTTCTTTCGATTCAATGATGTTGTTGATGGCTTGAGTTATGATGTCTTTCGTGCATACATCTCCTTCGGTTTCCATTATCAACGCGAAGACCTCATTGAATGTGCGCTGCATGCCGTATGTGTTGCCGTGGAACAACTGGTAAACTCTTTGCACGCAAGAAGGCTCCATTGCCTTGCCATATTTCGACAGCCAGCCACATACAAAGTCGGAATATACCTGCACGTCTATCGCCTTGAGTTCCAATATGTCCGCGCTGTTGTAAAACGGATGGGCAGTCGATACAAACATCTCCTGCATGACATGATACTCGCTGCCCGCGAAGATGAATTGGCAATTGGAAAGTCGCTGAATGTGTGTCCGAAGCAGTGCCTCCACGTTTTTCTCAGGATATTTGGCTATCTGCTGAAATTCGTCTATGGCGACGATGCACGGACGGTCAGCGTGCTCCAAATAATAAAAGATTTCCTCCAGAGTCAATTCCGGGCGAGCGATGTCACCCAAGCTCAAGTCGAATGTTGGCGTATTGGAAATCGGGTCGAATCCAAATTGGCCGCTTATTGATTTCAGCGTGTGGATGAAGGCAGTCATCATCTTCTTGCTTTTGGGCAATATGGCCTCGTAGATCTTGCGTCCTAAAAGATAGGTAAACTCTTGTAGGCTTGTGGTATGCAATATGTCTATGAAAAATGTGTAGTATTCATCCTTTTCAAACCCAAAGTCGTAGCAGAAGCGCACCAATCCGGTCTTTCCCATACGGCGAGGGGAAATAAGCACCAGGTTGTTGCCATTTTCTATTGTCTTAACGATTTTCTTCGATTCCGAGATTCGGTCGCAGAAATACTCTCGCTCGATCTTGCCAGTTACCACAAATGGATTCTTGATTCTTGCCATACTGTTGCCATTCTGAATTCGTGTCGTGGCAGGTGAGGCGTCATCATGCCACACGTTGCCGATGCAAAGATAGTACAATTATCGCGATTATAGAAATCCTATAATAGATTTTCTATAAAATATTAATGTCGCTGTCACGGTAGCCAGGCTGTTTCGTGGCGTGGAGGGTACACAATAGAAAATGGGCACGCCAATTGGCGTGCCCATTTCATTTGCATGTTTATATTGTTCTTGGCTTATTCTGGCAGCATGACCACGCTCACCTTGTTGGCTCCGGCGAGGAACTCCTTGACGAAGGCGGATATCTTCTCCGGTGTCTGAGCCTTCACGAGGTCGGCATATTCCGTGTGGTCGTCGCGCTTCATGGTGTAGTCGTTCCAGACGACGCTCGCCCAGTAGCCGTTGGTCTTCAGCGCGCTGTCGTGCTGCTTGAGCATGAGCGTCCGCACCTTGTCGAGCATGTCGGCATCGCATTTCACGGCGAGGTCTTTCACGGCCTGGTTCATTATCTGTATGGCCACATCCTTCTTCTCAGGCTTCATGGGGCAGTAGGCCGCTATTTGCGCCATGTGGTAGCCATCCGATGCCTGGCTCATGCCAGCTTGCGCGCCGCAGCTGTATGCCGCGCTCGCTTCCTCGCGAATCTGCTTGAGATATACCATGGAGAGCACTTGGCCTGCCATGGACGCCTGTATGCCGCGCTCCATGGAGTAAGGCATCGTAGGGTTGAACCATAGTATCTGCGCTATAGACTTTGGTGTCTCCATCTTGCGAGTGAAGGTGATGTCGATGTTCTTCTTTGTTGGAGTCACCTCGCGCTTGCCTGCAGGGTTCTTGCCCTTTGATGGCAGCGAGCCGAGGTATTGGCAGATGAGCGGGCGTATGGTGGCCTCGTCGAAGTTGCCGATGATCTCGAACACCCAACCGTTGGCGTTGGCTGTGCGCTCTTTTGCCATTTGCAGTATGCGGTCGTAGGACACGGCCTTGAGGTCCTTCAGCAGGAAGGGCTGCATTCTCCAGTTGTCGTCGTAGACGACTTTCGTTATCGTGTCGGAGAAGGCCGTCGTGGGGGCAAGGTCGCGGTTCTTCAAGCCGACCTCGTTTTGCTGCATGAGGTTATTGAAGGCATCTTGGTCCTTCTTTATGCTCGTGAAGTAGAGGTACGCGAGCTGGAGCATCGTCTCCACGTCCTTTGGCGTGGCGCTTCCGCTCAGGCTCATCTTTCTTGCCCCCATGCTGAGCGACGCGTTGGCTATCTTTCCGGCGAGTGCCTTGCCAAGCTCTATTGATGAGAAGTCGCCGAGGCCGCTGTTGTCTATGACGCTGTTGAACATCTGCAGGTTGGCGAAGTCGGCCTTGCCGTAGTTGCCCTCGCCAGAGCCGCCTGTTCCGCTCATGGTCACCTGGTCTTTCTTGTAGTCGGTCTTCTTAAGCAGCACCGTGACACCGTTGGAGAGAGTCAATATTTGGTAGTCGAACTTCTTGCTCTTCACCTCTTTCTTTATCTTTCCCGGCTTTGGCAGGTTCTTCATGATGGGTTCGTTCTTCACGTTGTCCACGTAGGCATCCACCTTCGTGGCCCTTGCCTGGTGCACTGCGTCGAGCAGCTGCTCGGCAGTGGGGTATACGGCTCCGTCTTTCTCGTTGTTGAAGTTGAGTATCACGAGGTTGCTGTCGCTCTTTGCCACGAGTTGTGGCAACACCTTGTTCACGGCCTCCAGAGGAACCATGGGCACCACCTGCTTCATCATGTTGTAGTCGAACTCCAATGATGGCATTGGCTCGTTGTTGAGGAACCATCCGAGTGCTTGATTGTAGAAAGACGTGTTCGTGCGCTTGTCGCGGCCTTCCCACGCCTTGTCGAGCGAGGAGAGCATCGACTCCTTGAAGCGCGCATATTCAGTGGCCGTGAAGCCATGGTCGGCGGCCTGTTTCACCACGAGGTATGCCGCCTTCACGGCATCCGCCGTCTTGCCCATGTCCTTTGGCATGACGTTGATGGAGAACGCGTCTTTTGTCTTGGCCATTATGTAATTGCCGTCTCCTGCCGACGCGCCCACGAATGGGCAATCGGCCTTTTGCGCCGCCTCCGCGAAGCGCGTTGACAGCATGCCTATGGCGGCTTGCTTGACGTATTGCGATATGGTGTATTCTATGTTTTGCTTTATGGAGTCGGGCTCGGTGTCGTGCTTCATCATCAACATCACGACAGACTGCTGATACTCCTTGTCCTTGTCGATGATGACGATTGGCTCGGCGTTGTCAGGCACAGGCTCTTCCACTATCTTGGCCTCGTTGTCTGGGTTCTTTATCCCGCCGAAGAGCTTCTTTATCTCAGCCTCGGTCTTGTCCACGTCCACGTCGCCAATCACGATGATGCCTTGGTGGTCGGGGTGATACCACTTGTGGTAGTAGTCCACGAGCTCCTTGCGCTTGAAGTTGTCCACCACCGACATCAAGCCTATCGGGTAGCGCTTGCCGTATTTTGAGCCAGGGTAGAGCTTCTCAAGGTTTCGCTCCAGCATGCGGCTCTGTGCCGACGTGCGCAGTCTCCACTCCTCGTGTATGACGCCGCGCTCCTTGTCTATCTCGTCTTGCTCGAGCGACAGGCCGCACGACCAGTCGCGCAGGATGAGCAGGCAAGAGTCGAGCGTTGAGGCCGACGAGGTGGGTACGTTGTCAATGTTGTATACCGTTTGGTCTATTGCCGTGTAGGCGTTGAGGTCACCGCCAAACTCTATGCCCTTTGAGCGGCACCACTCAATGAGGTCGTTGCCCTTGAAGTGGTCGGAGCCGTTGAACGCCATGTGCTCAAGGAAGTGAGCGAGGCCACGCTGGTCCTCGTTCTCCTCAAGGGAGCCCACCTTCTGCGCGATGTAGAAATTGGCGCGATGCTCGGGCCAGTTGTTGTGGCGGATGATGTAAGTCAGTCCGTTGGGTAGCTTGCCAATGCGGAAAGCCGTGTCCACTGGTATCGTCTTGATAGGCATTTGCGCGCTTGCGGTAACCACCGCTACGAGCAAAAGCAACATCGAGACGATAGTGTGCTTGATGTTTTTCATAGGATTTTTAAAAGTTGTACTGTTTCCCTTCTTATTGTCATTTCGTATAATAATGCACAAAGTTACTACAATAAAATATGCAAAAACCATAAACATGGGATTTTTTTTGCCATTGTCGTTCTTTTAGCTTAAATTTGCACACCATATAATAGTATAGATTTGTAAAAATGAGTCTTACAAAGATAGCGGGTAAGTTTTTCAGCCCCCGGCAGAAAGAGCTTGAGAAGCATTTCACGGAACCCGAGCAGCTGCAACGGTCGGCACTGGCTTACCTTGTTTCCAAGGGTCGCGACACGGAGTATGGCCGTTCACACGCGTTTGTGAACATCAAAGACTACGACGACTTCGTGAAGAACGTGCCAATAAACACTTATGAAGAGTTGAAAGGCGACATAGACCGTATGCGCCATGGTGAGGCCAGCGTGCTGTGGCCGGGATTCGTGAGATGGTACGCCAAGTCGTCGGGCACGACCAACGACAAGTCGAAATTCATCCCCGTGTCGTCGGCTGGGCTGCACAACATCCACTACAAGGGAGGTTCCGACGTGGTTGCGTTTTATCTGCGCAACAACCCCGACAGCCGCCTCTTCGACGGCAAGTCGCTCATCCTTGGCGGAAGCCATTCGCCCAACTACAACGTGGAAGGGTCGCTCGTGGGCGACCTCTCCGCCATATTGATAGAGAACATCAACCCCGTGGTCAACCTCTTTCGCGTGCCAAAGAAGCGCACCGCGCTGCTCTCCGACTTCGAGCTGAAGCGCGACCGCATAGCCCGCGAGTGCATGGACAAGAATGTCACAAATGTATCTGGTGTGCCTTCGTGGATGCTGAGCGTGCTCGTGAGGATGCTCGAGATCTCGGGCAAGAAGCACATCGAGGACGTGTGGCCAAACCTTGAGGTCTTCTTCCACGGCGGCATAGCCTTCGAGCCTTACCGCAAGCAATACGAGGAGATTATCACGTCGCCCAAGATGCACTACATGGAGACCTACAACGCCTCGGAAGGATTCTTCGGCATACAGGATGACCCCAAGGATCGCTCGATGCTCCTCATGCTCGACTACGGAGTCTTCTATGAGTTCATACCCATGGAAGAAGTGGGCAAGCCAAACCCGATCATCATGCCGTTGGAGGCGGTTGAGACTGGCAAGAACTACGCCATGGTGATATCCACGTCGTGTGGCCTGTGGCGCTATATGATAGGCGACACGGTGACATTCACGTCGACGAGGCCATACAAGTTTGTCATCACGGGCCGCACGAAGTGTTTCATCAACGCCTTTGGCGAGGAGCTCATCCAGGACAATGCCGAGAAAGGTCTTGCATACGCTTGCGAGCGCACTGGGGCGCAGATACTGGAATACACCGCTGCCCCTGTTTACATGGACGAGAACGCCAAGTGTCGCCACCAATGGCTCATAGAGTTCTCCAAGGAGCCAGAAGACCTAAATGAGTTTGCGGATTGCCTTGACAGCAAGTTGCAGGAAATCAATTCCGACTACGAGGCCAAGCGCTTCCACGATGTCACGCTTCAGCACCTGGAGGTGGTGAAGGCGCATCCTCACCTGTTTGAGGAATGGCTCAAGGCGAAAGGCAAGCTCGGTGGGCAGCACAAGGTGCCGCGCCTGAGCAACTCGAGGAAAAACATGGACGAGCTGCTGGAGCTCAATGGCAACTACCGGCTGCAATGATAGACCATTATAGACTATTATAGACCATGATAGACTGTAATAGACTATGATAGACTGTAATATACTTTGACAGACGTTTTATATGATTGTCAACGATAACTTAAACGACAAGGGCAAGAAGACGGCGATGCTCCTCGGGGCGTTGTCGCTTGTGGGGCTTCTCGTGTCGCTGCTCCTGCAAGGCTGCGCTCGTATGGGAAACCCCGATGGCGGATGGTATGATGAGACACCGCCGAAGGTCATCGGCGCGGATCCTGCCGAAGGGGCCACAAACGTGAAGAAAAAAAAGGTGCTTATCAATTTTGATGAGTATATCAAGATAGACAACCCCACGGAGAATGTGGTGGTGTCGCCACCGCAGCTTGAGGCGCCGGAGATAAAGGGAGAAGGCAAGCGCATAAGCGTGCAACTTGTCGACTCGCTCAAGCCAAATACGACCTATACCATAGACTTCTCTAACGCCATAAGCGACAACAACGAGGGGAACCCCCTTGGCGACTACGCGTACACGTTCTCCACAGGCGACCATATCGACACCTTGCAAGTGTCGGGATATGTCATCGGGGCAGAAGACCTGGAGCCCGTGAAAGGCATCTTGGTGGGACTCTATGATGACCTCAGCGACTCGGCATTCCAGAAGAAGCCCATGCTGAGGGTGTCGAGGACCGACTCTCGCGGACACTTCACCATAAAGGGCATCGCGCCAGGCAAATACCGTGTATATGCCTTGCAGGATGCCGACGGCAACTACATGTTCAACCAGAAGAGCGAGATGCTGGCTTTCAACCGCGACATCATAGAGCCATCGTTCAAGCCGGACACGCGACAGGACACCATTTGGACAGACTCGTTGCACATAGCCTCAATCAACGTGACAGGCTACACGCACTTCCTTCCCGACGACATCTGCCTGCGCGCGTTCAATGAGATTCTGACCAACAGGTATCTCGTGAAGAGCGACCGCACCGACGCCAACCATTTTACCTTGTTTTATAGCTATGGTGACAATGAGTTGCCAAAAATACGTGGCCTGAACTTCAATTCCGACAATGCGTTCCTCATTGAGCCTACGGAGCGTCGCGACACGATAGTTTATTGGCTTCGCGACACCGCTCTCGTGAATCAAGACACGTTGAGAATGCAGGTCACCCACAACGTCACCGACACCTTGGGCGTGCTGCGCGAACAAGTGGACACGCTCCAGCTCATTGCCAAGACCTCGCACGAGAAGCGCGTGAAAGATGCTGAGAAGAAACTGAAAACGTGGCAAAAGGAGCAAGAGAAGAAGAAAAAGAAAGGCTTGGACTACGACAGCGTTATGCCGCGTGAGGAGCTGAATCTTAAGATTGTGCCGTCGGGTGAATTGGACCCGGACCAGAACGTGACGATAAGCAGCGACGTGCCGTTGATGCCGGTCGACACTGCCCACATACACCTTTATTCTCATCCGGAGAACGACTCGCTTTGGTATGCCGAGCGGTACGAGTTGCATAAGATAGACAACCGGAACTACAGGTTGCTCGCAGAGTGGAGGCCAGGTATGGAGTATAGCCTTGAGGCCGACAGCGCGACATTCGCTTCCTTGTATGGAGAGGTGTCGAAGAAGCTGAAGACAGGACTGAAAGTGCGCCCAAACGACGCTTACGCCTCTATATTGATGACCATATCGGGCATGAGCGGAAAGAATGTCATAGCACAATTGCTCGACAATTCCGGTAAGGTGGTCAAGGAAGTATACACCGACAATGGCCAGGCAGAGTTCTATTATCTCAAGGCGGGTAAGTATTACATGCGAGCGATAGTGGACTCAAACAACAATCACCGTTGGGACACTGGCGACTACGACAAGGGTGTGGAGCCAGAGGAGGTGTATTATGACCCGGAAATCATAGAATGTAGGGAGAAATGGGACCTCACGCTCACGTGGAACCCTACGGCGAAACCGCTATGGCAACAAAAGCCGGAGGCTATAACAAAGCAAAAGGCTGACAAGCAGAAGACCATACAGCACAAGAATCTCGACCGTGCGAAGAGTCTTGGGATACAGTATGTTCCCAAGATTTGACAGAAGATGAAAAGGATAATTGTTTTAAATTTAAGGATAATGAAATCAACTTATCAGAAAAACAAGATGGCACAAGCAACAAGACGTTTAAAGATATCTCTTCTCTCACTGCTCGCGCTCTTTTCCGTGTCGGCTTCGGCGCAATGCACGTTCCGCAACACGGCTTTCAAGTCGGGTGAGAGACTTTCTTACAACCTCTATTACAACTGGAAGTTTGTATGGGTCAAGGTGGGCACCGCGTCTTTCGATATCGACCAGACAAAGTTTCTTGGCAAGCATGCTTACAAGGGAAGCCTGATAACGAGGGGCAACAAGCGCGCCGACCGCTTCTTCGTGCTCCGCGACACGCTTCTCTGCTACAACACGCTCGACATGGCACCGCTCTATTACCGCAAGGGAGCCAAGGAGGGCAAGCGCTATACCGTGGATGAGGTGTACTACACTTACCCGAACGGCAAGTGCCACGTGAAGCAGCATAGGCTGAAGCACGACGGCACTCATTCGAGGTCGCAACGCACGCTAAACGAATGCGTCTACGACATGATGAGCATCTTCATGCGTGCTCGCTCGTTCAACCCCACGGGATGGAAGAAAGGCCATGCCGTGAACTTCCCTATTGTCGACGGACGTAAGGTCTACGCCGCGCAACTTCGCTATCAAGGTATAGTGAACATAAAGGCGGACAACGGACATACGTATCGTTGCCTTAAACTCGCCTACATGGACAAGGACGATGACAGCAAAAAGTGGGAAAAGGTGGTTGACTTCTTCGTGTCTGACGATGACAACCACATACCAGTTCGCCTCGACCTACATTTAAAGTTCGGCTCGGCAAAGGCTTTCATGACAAACGTCACCGGGTTGAGAAACGCCGAGAAGGCAATGGTGAAATAAACAGGGAAGGCAATAGAGAAGATTATTGTCACTTGAATTGGACAAACTTCAAGTTGCTGTGAAATACCGCGCCAGCAATATTCTTGCCGTATGCTTACTGATTAATAAATGTTAAGCAATGCTTTTGTTGATAGTTTTTCGTAACTTTGCGAAATAAGGACAAGAGGAACGGTATGTATGAAACGTAACAGAAGACTCGCTTTAAGACTATCCTTGACGTTATTGGTCTTGCTCATGGTGACCATAGTTGGTGGGAGCGTATACTTGCTGAGTTTTGCCCTTCATCCGGCAAACAACAAGGGGCGTGACTATGCCAGGCAATACGCCATGATGCGCTACCGTTATCCGTGGATGGAGTCTTGGCTCGACTCCGTGATCACGCACAAGGCCCTTCGCGACACTTTCGTCACGATGGCAAATGCACGGACGGGACTTTTCCTCGCCGACAGCACACGCTTGCACGCGCTCTACGTGAAGGCTCCGCGCAAGACCGCTCTCACGGCCATTGTCGTGCATGGATATACGGATTGCGCTGTGGACATGCTCCATTTCGCATGCTTCTACAACAAGGAACTTGGCATGAACGTGCTGTTGCCAGACTTGCATGCCAATGGGAAGAGTGGCGGCAAGGCAATGCAGATGGGGGGGAACGACCGTGACGACGTGCTGAGGTGGGCGGCGATAGCTGACAAAATGTTCAAGGATTCCACCGGTCATGTGAGAATGGTGATACACGGTTGGTCCATGGGCGGAGCCACGACGATGAACGTAGCCGGTGAGAATACCCCCGACTACATCAAGTGTTTCATAGAAGACTGCGGTTATACCTCCGCTTGGGACGAGTTCAGCCATGAGCTTGACGCAATGTTCGGATTGCCCGACTTTCCGTTGCTCTACACTGCGTCGGCACTATGCAAGATTGGTTATGGCTGGTCGTTTGGGGAGGCATCGCCGCTGAGGCAAGTGGCAAAATGCCGCAAGCCGATGCTTTTCATACATGGAGGTGACGACGATTTCGTGCCTACACGCATGGTTTACCCCTTGTACGCCGCCAAGCCCGCGCCAAAGGTGCTCGTGGTGTTTCATGGCTCGGCACATGCCAAGAGTTTCAGTGATTACAGGAAGCAATATTGCCAATGGGTGAAGAGTTTTCTTGAAAAGTATCTTTACTGAAAAAGCAGTTTGTTTCAAATGGCTTTCAGGTGTTTAATCCATAAAAATGCTAAAACACAAAGAAATAGAACAAGTTTATTTGCTAAAATACATGGATATAAATGGCAAGTTATTGACAAAATACAAAGAATTATTCTAATTGTTTTAATGTTGTTTGAATATTGGAGATTTCTTATTGTAATATGTACCGATGAACATTTGCCAATTGTTCGGCTGATTTCTTTCAAGAGTATAAAATCTTTATGTGATGAATATTAAGGTAGAATTATTTGCGGTGTGCTGCGAATGTTGCTCATGGAATGAGGAATAATTCTGCTGTCTACAAATAATAAAGGATTTCCCTTTGCCTTGCGACACTGAGAAATCCTAATGATTGATTTGAGTTTATTGTATAGATGTGTAACTGTTTGACTTTTTGACTCGTTGTGTGAGATAAGTAGAAATTGTGGGTTGCTTTTTGAAAGTCTTGTATTTTAAATTGTTAGGACCTACATCTTTTTTATAATGCCTCATGAGATATGTGTTATCATTGTTAATGTTGTAACTATGTGTAGTGAAGACTTCTTTCTTGTCGTAATATGAGGCGATAGCCTGATTTACCCAATATCCTGGGTCTGGCATAGCATCATAATGAGTGTCAGATGGAAGTTTTATGGTCAAAGGTTTCATTTCTACAACAGGATTGGCCGTGTTTGCCAAAACGCTATCTCTTTCCTTCATTTCTTGGTCGCTCGTTTGTATCTCGCCATGTGCAAGCAAACTGAGAGTGCGATTTGTCGTAGAAGGTTTTACACAAACATCTAAAAGTAGAATGGTGATTACAAGCAAATATGAATATTTTAGTTTATTATGATATCTCATTTTTACGGCATTGATAAGCTGGTAGATAGCTGTGCTTATTGGAGATTGGGCTTCTGATTTTTGAATCAAAGTACCTGTCAAATAGAACATGTTGACAATAATGAGCCAAAACAGAGCGTATGCATAGACATTTTTAACCCTGTTGGGTCCCTCATACCCCATTGCATAACAGTGAGGGAAGAAAAATGAACAATACAATACGAGGCTGATGACGATGCATAGCCATGGATAGTTGAATTTGAAAGATGAATTGCGCGCCAACTTGCTCACCACAGGAATGAGGACAAGGAATGTCAAAGACATGACGCTGATGATTCTGTCAATGATAAAGTCCAAACTTTTGCAGAAAGTTATAACAAATGCCTGAATAATATTTGGATGGTATTCTTTTACAGCTAACTCACGGAAAGTGTTTCCAGGGGCTAAGATGCTGAAAGCAAATGCAATCAGGTAAATGACTAATATGGATGCCAAAAATTTAGGTATGCGTTTTTGTTCCAACCATAAGATGGCTATAGCTACGGATAAGATGGCAGCCATTCCAAAACCTGAGACAAAATTTCCTCCAGCGATAAAAATGGTTAGAAGTACGGAGACTCCACCTATAAAGTATTTAGAATATTTATTGCAGGATAGCTCAAAGGTAATAAGCAAAGATGCCAAGAATAGTGACAGACTATAATATAAGGTGTAGTACATAGCCCCATTATACCAATAAAAAGCATCGTATGGGGAATATACGAACTGTACATTGATTAATACAAAAATGGTTGAAACAAATAGATATTCCAACTTAGACGCATGGAGCACCTTGCGCATAATCATATACATTAATGTAAAAGTGGATGTTACGAGACTTGTAAGCAAGACGATAGGAACTATCCAATACATGCCAAACGCTCCGGGCTGCATGGCCATTAGAAAACATGCAGAATATGTGCCTTGCCAAATATGATACATGTTTATAGCCACATTCCAAGCTGCCATTATGCTTGCACTCAAAGAATGTGTAGCATTCCAAACTTTATGAACTTCAGCTCCGAAAACATAGTCGTCTGAGAAAGGATGCAAATATTGACCTATCCAAAATATTGGAATGATGGACAATAATAAAATCACAATTGCTATACTTGTTACAAGTTTTAATTGCTTTTTATTCATGGATGTTTACCCTGATTTTATGACTAACTTTTTACTAATTGTATAATATTGACTTTCGAAGAAACTTGCATGAAGAAATAAAAAATGATGTTAAAAATCATGTGTTTTGGTTCGTAAGATTGCATAAGATTATCAAATGTAGCAAATGTTAAGTGATTTTGTTTGCTTTCTTGATGGTTTTTCGTACCTTTACAATGCGTATTTAAATGTGCCTAAAAATAGTATAAGATTAGGGCAAGGCAATGTCTGATTAAGCAATATAACAATGATACCAAAACTTATTCACCTTTGTTGGTTTAGCGATGACCCTTATCCAGTAGAGATAAAGGTTTGCTTGGATTCTTGGAAACGTGTCATACCAGACTATGAAATAAAATTGTGGGGATATAAGGAAGCCAAGGCCATAGGTTGCCAGTTTATAGACGAGGCTTTGGAGGAAAAGCGTTGGGCTTTTGCCGCTGATGTGGTTCGATTCTATGCAGTTTATAAGTATGGCGGTCTTTATATGGATAGCGACATCTTTCTGTATAAAAGATTTGATGAGTTCGTACCGGAAAAAGGTTTTATGACATTCAACGAGAAAGTAAATTCTGATAATAGGGAGTTTGGACTTCAGGCTGCTTTCTTTATTGGTGAGGCAGGAAATGCTTTGTGCAAAGAAGTATTTGAGTATTATAAAAACACTCATTATCGTAATCAGGATGGTACGCTCAACAATACGATATCTCCTTTGGTGATGGCACGTATTGCAGTGAAGAAGTTTGGTTATAAGCGAGAAGATATTTATCAGGACTTAGGTGACATAAAAATTTACCCTACCCACTTCTTTGCGCCACGAAATAAGTACAAGATTGATGATAATACTTTTGGCATTCACCGTATATATGGGAGCTGGCGGAAAAGAAAATTTGGAAGAAAGGTTGAAATTTGGATTCGTCATCAACTTCTTGTTTTAAGATATGCTCTTTTCAAAAGATAGAAAAGAGCATATCCTGCTCTTGCGGTACTTATTTCAAATGAAGCAACTCTTTGTACAGTTCTATGTATTGCTTCATGTATTTGTCGTAATT
>DJQL01000012.1 GCA_002437565.1 Prevotella sp. UBA6387 | reverse complement strand
GGAGTGACCGAGCGTGATCGACTCTCATTGTCGGAGGATGTCTCACCGAAGCTACTGCTAATGACGTGCTTGTAAACGTCTTCAGCACGATAGCTCATGAAGTAGGGCTTCACCTGCTGCTTTTGAAGCTCAGAGAAGTTGTGCGCCAACTCTGTCTTCAAGATGCCCAGCAGCTTGTCGGGAGCTGCTTGGGCGAAAGTAGTAGTGCCAAAAGCGAGCAGGCCAGCGACCAATGTCACTTTAGTCTCAAACATAAGTTTATTTGCCTTAAAATTAGAATCTATTCATACAGCCCTACCTCGGCAAACGTGACGCCGAAGAAGCCATGATAGGCATTGGCTGGGAATGTCAACCTGACATACCTGATGTTCCTCTTATTGGAGAAAGGCAGGACGATAGTCTCACCCGCACTTGTACCTATATAGTTTTCGTTAAGATTAGTCGCCTGCTCGAAGATACCAGACTTATCGGCAGCATAAACCTTTACCATCGACAAAGCGTAATCCATGTCTTGGTCGTACTTGCCAAAATTTTTCTGCACTATCTTTATGCCGCTTACTGTCTTTTCGCTCTTAAGGTCTATCGTTATGCTGTAGTCCACACTACCTGTTTGGGCTAATGGCGACCAACAACTTTCCGTATTGTTGTCAACAAGATATTCCGGATGAGAATCATACCCTTCCTCGTCATCTGGTGACACGTTGACCGAAGCCTTATGCAAGTCATAGAATTTATAATCAGGCATGGTTGGCTTACCCATGTCCTTAATAAAGTCAAGACTGCCAAGCCGCTGGAAATGCTTGTTATAGCGGTAGATTGTCAAACCGTTAAGCTCATGCAATGTGGTGACGGCAAAAATTGACGGCAACTTCTCACCCACGTTCAACTGGCCACGGCTCGCGTCTTTTATGCCCGCGTCGGTAAGATAACGATGCTTGCCAAGATAAACAGACTTTAGCTTAGGGAAGTTGAGAAGGTCATCAAAATTGGTGAGGTCATCATCAATGGAGAGGGAAGTCACCTTGTCGGCCCACTCGTCTTTCACGTTTCCGTCAGCATCAAGAGCTGTGGAGCTAAGTCCATAAGTCTTCTTGAGTATTTCCTTGAAATCTGAAGAGAATGTTCTATCCGGTGTCAACTCAAAAACAGGGAAGTGTATTACGTCTTCACACCCTGACACGCGGCCAGTACGGTAAAGAAGAATTGGCTTAGTCTTATCCACAGCATCTGGAAGAAGCATATAAGGACAATCTTCCCAGTATTCTTCAAACAACTCGTTGTCCTCACCATTAGCCATGTCCTTGGTGATAACAAGAGAATCGGCCTCGCCATTTTCCTTGGTGTATTTAAGTACGGCATTCATCATGCCATCTTCCCACCCAAGGAATTTTAGTACCAGGCGATCATTCATGAAATAATATGAAGAAATGATGCGTGAGAACGACTGTATCACCTCATGTTCCTCGGTATAAGGACGAGCATAGAGGGTAGACGACAACGACTCCTTACCTTCACCGCTGACCGCGGTTAACGTCACAGAGTAGGAAGAGTTCTTCAAACCCGTGATATTATAAGACGTGATATTCCTGTCAAGCATGACAGAATCTGACTTGGCATCGTCATCCGTCCATTTTACCTTGATCTTGGTGATTGCTGGGTCAACCGGAGAATCCCAAGACGCGATAAGACGGTCCCAACCAGACTTAAGCTGGAAATTCTCCGTCTCGCCTACATACCTTTTCTCGCCACCTTCTGTCCATTCGCTGAACGTGTCGGCAATGTCACCACACCCACATAGCGCAAACGAGGCCAGCGCGGCAACAATATAGTATTTCTTTATTTTCATTGCTTATTCTTCCTTTTTAGTATAGACTTCCATTTCCGACAGGAAAATATATTTCGACACGTTACCACCTGTATATGTCCATTCTCCATCAACAAGCCCAAAGGTGTCGTTGAAGACAATTTTCAAATAGCGATAACCTCCATCTTGACCCTCAGCCGGAATGCCAACAGAACAGCAAATAGAGTCTGTTTTCAAGGCTTCTTCCATCGTGCTAATATAAAAGTTGTAGTTAAAGTCATTCAAACACTTATAACTCCAACGCAATTTAGGGTCAACCATTGGGTCTTGCTTGAAACTTCCAAGCTTTTGCCACTGTTTGTTGTCCCAATCACCAGCCACGCCATTGTCGTCCTTGGCACCATACACAGTGATGTCGCAGGGAGTCTTTTGGGGGAAGTCGAATTCCAACATTTTTTCGTAGTAGTCGTCTGCCGTACCATATGTATAAATCGGCAATGGCTCATAGAATTTCACTTCAGCCGTGAGCCTGTTTTTCTTCATGTCAACATACATTGGCTTTCCAGTGGCTTCTGGCCCTGCCCAAGCCATACGAATGTGATTTGGATCCTTGTCGGTGAAATGGTCAAGTCCCTTGTTGTCACCATCTGTCAGCCACTCTTTGCCTATCATGTGATTTGGCTCCTCCACAGAGGAACTCCATTCTATGCTTAAATCGTCTGCCGGCAATTTTGCAGTATTATATGAAGCCACATTGTCGAACACCTCCTGCTTTACCATGTAACCACGGAAGTCCTCTGTGCGGACAACAATTGTATTGACATCCCTTTTCTGCTTTGTCTTGAACGTCATGGTATCGCTGCCCTCCTCAATATTGAAAGAGGTAAGCAACAATGTGTCCTCCTTGTTGGTATAAGGATTGATGCCAAGATAAAAAATGTGAGCGATGCCCGAAGACTCAGCAGGGTTGTTTGTCTTCACCGTGAAGCCGTTCCAACCCGACTCGACCTTAAGACCCTTGAAGAAAGCCACAGGTCCTGAGTCATGTGTGCTGAACATCACATCAATAGGAGCACTGTCCTCGCCATCTCTTTTTTGGTAGCGAACTTGTGCTGGTACATTTTCCTTTGCCTCATTGAAACCTACGATCTTCAATGAGTCTGTCAAAGGGCTCGCGCTTATAAGGCATTGCTTTCCGCTGTAGTCCTCATAACTGAGAGTCATGCCGACGACATTTTCGTCCTTTGGGAATGTGTAATGCATGATAGCTCCACCGGCAACAGGCCGGAACGAGAAGTTCTCTGCCTTCATCGTGCTGTCAAATCCCTCCACGGTATCCTCGCTACACGATACTGCCAAGGAAGCCAACAAAATCATTGGCGTATATAATAATGTCTTAATATGCATATCTTAGGATAAAATGTAATAATGTTTAACCTTGTCTTTCACGTTTGGTTACCAACCAGGGTTCTGCTTCACACCAGACACGAGAATTTCCTCGGCGCGGATAGGCCAGAAGTAATCGCGACGAGCGTCAAACTTACGCTTCTTCCACACCACGATAGGCCCTTGATAGTTGTTATAGAAAGCTTGATCGCTCTTGCCTAAGATGTTCCATCCACGTTGTGGCTCATTGAGAGTGGTCTCCGCCTCCATCCAGCGACGCAGGTTCCAAAAGCGGCGACCCTCAAAGGCGAATTCTATGTTCCATTCACGATGGATGATCTCGCGCATGCCATCCGTGGTCTTCACCTTGTCGGGATGCTTTGCATAGCTTGTCCATGATGTCACGACATCAGGAATGCCCGCACGTTTGCGAACCACGTCTATCATGTCGTAGACATGTTGGTTTGGCTTGTCAAGATACTCGTTCCAAGCCTCGGCAGACATCAAGTATAGCTCGGGCAACCTATATACCACTTGTTTTTCTCCAGCATTAGATTCACCATCAACATATTCACGAAAAGGTTGAGTCGGGTTTATACCTTTCTTCACCCAATAACCAGAAAGACACTGTGGCGTGTTGCTATTGATAGTGTTCGCCTGGGTTCCAAAAGGTTGTCCCTGTCTCATGTCTACGAGCAATGCCTCATATTGTTTCTTGCCGCTCTTGCTGACGGGTTGAACCCAATATGTTCCATGCGCTGCTATGTCAGCATAGAAGCGAGGCTCACGGCGACGGTGAAGCGTAAGCACGTCTGAGTTGATAGGCACCACGTTGCGATATTTAGAGTCTGCCTCCTTGCTCATGGTGTAAGGTGCCGACAACCACGACTTATCCTCATCGATAGGCAGACCGTTGTCTGTATAGAACATCTCTACCATCTTCATGCTTGCCCCCACACAGCCTTTAGCAGAATGATCGTAATAATTACCATTTTTATAACTCTCTGGTATCAGTGGCACACGGTAAGTGAAACCATTGCAAGTACCATAAATATCCTCAAACGAAAGCAATGCTTCGTTGCTTTCATGACGGAAGTCGAAAGACGACATTCTTATGTCCATAATGGTGTTGAGCAATGGCGTTGCCTGATCTACAGTTCCACTGTACAATTTTTCACCACCTTCTTCACAGTATTTGATGGCTTCGTCTGCTGCCACGGCAGCCTTGTGCCACTTTTCCTTGTCATAGTCTGGGAAAAGGCGCACACCATCCTTGTTCTTGAAACTCTTCATCGCCAAGTTTCCGTTGAACAGTGGTGATGCGGCATAAAGGAGCGCATAGGCTTTCAATGTAGCAGCCGCCTCCTTGTTATAGTAAGCCTTGTTGGTCGAAAGGGCGGTCTGACGTGATGGTAAGTCCTTGATGGCTTCGTCGCAAAGCTTGACTATGGCGTTTACGCAAGAGTCAATTGGCTGACGCGGCTGCTGCATCATGCTAATGCTACTATTCACGGGAATGTTCTTCGGGACAAGGATGAATGGGCCATAACGCCGCAAAAGCTCAAAATAATATTGGGCCTTGATGGCCTTGACCTCAGCTTTCCATACCATCTTCTCATCGTCCGTGGCATTGCCACAAGCGTCCATGTGCTCAAGGAAAATATTGCAATAATTTATTCCGCAATAGAACTTGTCCTTTGCCCAAACATTGTTGTATGGGTTTGAAGCCATCTGCAGGCCGTCGGAAATGAAAAATCCACACCCCCAAAAGTGGTCGGTATAGGAAACGCCAAAGTTGCGAAGATACTGACCTGAAACGAACTCGTCACTTCCGAAATATCCTGGAGACTCTAAAAAGTCACCAGTTTCGTCCTTTATCATGGAATAGCATGTTTTAAGCCATTTATAAGCACCTTCCTTCTGCTCGAAATTAGACTCTACTGTCTCTATGTCACCTTTTGGCACCACGTCAAGATAATCGTCACACGCTGTCAACGCCGTAGCCGCAAGGATAACGCATCCAAATTTATATAATATATTCATTATTCTAAAAACTTAAGTTAACACCAAGTGTGTAAGTGCGTTGTATTGGATAGTTAAAACCATTCTCACCAAGCTCTACGTCCCAATCGTGGAAATTAGTAATCATGAAAGGATTGTTTACCTGAACATAAACCTTTGCGTTCTTGAAGCCAATGTGACGACAGAACTTCGTGGGGAAATTGTATGCCAAGGAAAGCTGCGTGCAACGAAGGAATTTAACCTCATGCATGAAGAACGTGCTCTTTCTCGTCTCGTTGTTGCTGCTGTTGTACCAGTCTTCCTGTGGGTTGTGCTGCGTGATGCTATATGGAGAAAGACGCGGCCAAAAAGCGTGCACATTCTGGTTGTCCTCACTCCAGTGGTTATTGTAAATGCTCTTCAGCAAGGCGTGGTCGTTGACAAACGGCGACAGGGACGACGGGTTCATGAAGAACGAGCGCTGACCAGAGCCTTGGAAGAAGAATGAGAACTCGAAGCACTTGTAGTTGAATGAGCCGTTGAATCCGTAGATGAGACGCGGTGTATCTGGGTAGCCGATGAACACGGCATCGTTGACATCGATCACGCCATCGTTGTTCACGTCGCGATACTTGATGTCACCTGGCATCACGTCACCGTCCTGGCGAGGCGAGTTATCAATCTCTGCCTGGTCGCGGAAAAGTCCCTCTGCGATGTATCCCATTGGCTGCGATATTTCCTTTCCGACCTTACGCTGCCACGCCGGCTTGTCGGTAGCCTCCTCAATGCTCTTGTAAGTCACCTTGTTGTAAGTCAGAGTTCCGTTGAGAATCAACCAAGTGTCGTTGTTGAACATCTTTTGGAGTTTTGCGCTCAAGTCAACGCCACGACTGTAGGTCTCACCTATGTTTGCGAGCTGGTCAACCTCAATACCCATGGAAGCAGGAATCGTTGTACGTGTGGAAATGATGTTATGGCGATACTCCTTATAGACATCCGCCTGCAACTCCATCACGCCCTTGAACATCTTGAGTTCCATGCCGAGGTTATATTGCTCGGCAATCTCCCACTTGATGTCAGGGTTGGCATAAGAAGAAATGACACGTCTTTTAAAACTTTGTGAAGCATTGGCCTCGGGGTCTGATCCGACAGACTTACTTGACAAGACTGGCAGGAACACGAAACGAGGAGTGGAAATGATACCGTCGTTACCCACCTTACCATAAGAGAAACGGAACTTGAGGAAGTTGACGGTGTTCCTCAAACCTTTCATCCATGGCTCTGAAGATACGACCCAAGCCACACCACCTGCAGGGAAGAAGCCAAAGCGGTTCTTCTTGGCGAAACGCTCAGAGCCATTGTAACCGAAGCTCATCTCAGCGAAGTAGCGGTCAAGGTATCCGTAAGAGCCACGTCCTGAGAACGTGAGGTTGCGCTGCGGCTGGCCATTAAGCACGTCTGAGATAGGCGAGAACGTTTTTTCCTCCATCTGCGCCACGGCTGTGAGCGAGGTCTGGTGTCGGTTCTTGTCCGGGCCACCCCATGCGGCAGTGTGCATGAGCGTACCTGTCAAGGCCATGGTGGTTGTAGTCGTGCCACCGTTACCAGAACTTGCGATCAAAGTCCTGGTCGGATCATACATGTCCATCCTAACTTCAGTAAGTTGGTGCTCACCGGTCTCTTGGTCGTAACCTGTCAATGCATAATAATAAGGACGGGTATAAAACATGTTGTTGTAATAGCCTGTCACGACAGCTGATGCCCTGGCGCGAAACTCAAGGCCTTTCACCAGGCGTGCCAACTTCTGTATATACTCAGCCTGGTTTGTAACGCTATAGCGAGTGCGGTTGACATAACCCTGCTGCAACAGGGCATAAGGATTGGTCTTTTTCGACTGCGTTGTGCCGAAAAGTATATGTGGCCAGTTGTGATCCTTGTCTGCCGGATAAGTAGGGGCGAAGTCGACAGGAGAGGCGTTGAACATATAGCTGTAAGCACTCTGCTGGTCGAGCATTGGCCCATGGTACTTGTCGATTGTAGTCACCGAGTTGATCACGAGCTGTGCGCCAGCCGTAAGGTCAATGTTGAGGTTGGAGCGGAACTGCAACTGGTGGTTCGTGATATTGCAGGAGAAGTCGTTGAGCTTGTCGGTCTTCAGCATACCCTCGTCGTAGTTGTAGTTGAGGGCGGCATAATACTGCACTTTCTGCGATCCACCACGGATATTGAGTCCGGCATGGTGGTTCCAAGAAAAGTTCTTGAAGAGTTTCTTCTTCCAGTCTATCGCTGGATAGAGCCAAGATGGGTATTTGCCGCTCTGCGTCCTGTTGATGCGCTCCACAGAATACATTGGCGTGGAATCAGGCACACGGCTGAGCAAAGCCTGGTTGTAGGCCTTCATGTAGGTGATTGGGTCTACGACTTCAATATCCTGCGTTGGCTGTGAGATTACACTCTCGTAACGCACTGTGGTATAGACAGATCCAGCGTTACCTTTCTTTGTCGTGACCATGATCACGCCGTTGGCGCCACGCGCGCCATACATGGCCGTGGCCGACGCGTCTTTCAGCACCGAGAAGCTCTCTATGTCCTCAGGGGCGATACGCGAAAGGTCAAGCTTGCTCGACTCCACATTATCTATCAGGATAAGTGGGTCGGTGTTGGCACTACTATTAAATGATGTTATACCACGGATATAAAACTTTGTCTGCATTTGGCTCTCCGTCAAGGCACCTGGCAGACCACCCGTCTGCCATGCTATCATGCCAGGGATACGACCGGCAAAGTTTGTGGTTAGGTCAGAGTTTGATGTTTTCAAGTCGCCAGGGCGCACGGTCGTGATGGCGGAGACGACGCTCTCTTTTTTCTGGGTACCGAAAGCCACGACCTGCACCTCTTGCAAGTTTTTTGAGTCGGGAGTAATTTCCACCTTCATCATCTTACGGTTGTGGATGGGCTTTACAACCTCTATCTGGTCTTTGTATCCTATATAGGAGAACTTCAGTTTCTGTCCCACCTTTACTTTCAGCGAGAAGCGTCCGTCCACGTCGGTTGCCGTGCCTTGGTTGTTGGTGCCCATTATCATCACTGTCACTCCTGGCACGTCGAGGCCGCTCTCGTCTTGCACGCGACCAGTCATAATGAACTCGTCGCCTTGGCCAGCAGAGGCCGTCACCGTCTGCTTCTTGATGACTACATACTGCTTGTCGATGACGTAGGTTAGACCCGTGCCTTTAAGAATCTGGTCAAGGGCTGCCTTCACGTCAGCAGCGTTGACGGCCTGGTTGACCTTCACACCATACACGTCGCTGTTGACATACTGCACCTTGTAGCCGCTGGCTTTCTCAAGTTTAGCGAGAACACTTGCCAAAGGCTCGTTTTTCACTTCTATCACTATTACATGCTGTTGCGGCGCGGCACTAATGTATGCCGTACCCGTCAACGACAGTAAAATCGCAAGAAGCAAAAAGGTAAATACTCTCTTCATACACTTAACGATTGTTGATATTTAACGATTGTACACTAATAAATCGTAATCACCGTGAATCGGGTACCCCAAATCTTTAATATTTTTCAAAGAATTTAAGCAAAAGCCATCTTATCAGGCTTGCGAAAGCCAATACACATTAATTATATATAAACTTGTTTTTTCGTCGTCTTGAATAAAAAGACAAGTTGCCCAATATCACCAAGCTTCGCTTTTTATTCTTCCTTCTGGTAATCTACTGACAATCTACGAGTAGAAAAGGGAAAATTAACGATTTTAGCAACATTAATAAGCAAAAAAGCAGTAACTTTGCGCCAAATGTACATTCATAGATAAGAAATCATGGCAGAAGACGCATTCAAGAAGATTGTAAGTCATTGCAAGGAATATGGCTTCGTATTCCCAAGTTCAGAAATTTATCCCGAAGGTCTTGCGGCCGTATACGACTACGGACCAAACGGTGTTGAACTGAAAAACAACATAAAGAAATATTGGTGGGACTCCATGGTGTTGCTCCACAACAACATCGTGGGCATAGATGCATCCATCTTCATGAACCCAACAGTGTGGAAGGCCAGCGGCCACGTTGACGCCTTCAACGATCCTCTCATCGACAACCGCGACTCTAAGAAACGCTATCGCGCCGACAACCTCATTGAGGAGCAAATCGCCAAATACGAGGAGAAGATCGACAAGGAGGTTAAGAAGGCTGCCAAGAAGTTTGGCGACGCTTTCGACGAGCAGAAATTCCGCGAGACCAACCCTCGCGTGCTGGAGCACCAGAAGAAGCGCGACGAGCTGCACGCCCGCTACACAGAGGCCATGCAGGGGCCAAACCTTGAGGAGCTGAAGCAGATTATCCTCGACGAGGGCATCGTTGACCCCATCAGCGGAACGAAGAACTGGACCGACGTGCGCCAGTTTAACCTCATGTTCTCCACCGAGATTGGTTCCACGGCTGGAGCCACCAACAAGATCTACCTGCGCCCCGAGACGGCACAAGGCATCTTCGTAAACTTCCTCAACGTTCAGCGCACCACTCGCCAGAAGTTGCCTTTCGGCATCGCCCAGATTGGCAAGGCTTTCCGCAACGAGATCGTGGCACGCCAATTCGTGTTCCGCATGCGCGAGTTCGAGCAGATGGAGATGCAGTTCTTCTGCCAGCCCGGCACGGAGATGCGCTGGTTTGAATATTGGAAGAAGGCTCGCCTGGCATGGCACGAGGCTCTTGGCATGGGCAACGACAACTACCGCTACCACGACCACGAGAAACTCGCTTTCTACGCCAACGCCGCCACCGACATCGAGTTCAAGATGCCATTCGGCTTCAAGGAGGTGGAGGGCATACACAGCCGCACCAACTACGACCTGTCACAGCACGAGAAATACAGCGGCACGAAGATGCGCTATTTCGACCCCGACAAGAACGAGAGCTACGTGCCTTACGACGTGGAGACATCTATCGGTGTAGACCGCATGTTCCTCTCCGTGATGTGCCACGCCTATCAGGAGCAGAAGCTCGAGAATGGATCGTCACGCGTAGTGCTCTCTCTGCCAGAGGCATTGGCTCCTATCAAGTGCGCCGTATTGCCATTGGTCAACAAGGACGGTCTGCCAGAAAAGGCACAGGAGATACAAGACGAGCTTAAGTTCCACTTCACGACGCACATCGATGCCAAGGATTCCATCGGCAAGCGTTATCGCCGCGAGGATGCCATCGGCACACCTTATTGTGTCACCGTCGACGGTCAGACATTGGAAGACAACACCGTGACCCTGCGCCACCGCGACACCATGGAGCAGGAGCGCGTGAACATCAACGAGTTGCGCGCAATCATAGAAGACCGCGTGAGCATCACCTCACTTCTCAAGAAACTTGCAAAGGAAATCAAGGACTTGTAAGACCAGAACAAGCAAGTGTTTAAATATGCTGAATAAAACAGAAACATCAAGAACTGGCAGGAAAGCCATGCTTTTCATGGCTTTCTGCCTCTCCTCATTCATCCTTCTGCTTGGCTCCTGTTCGGAATCGGACAACACCGTAGAGGAATATCCTGACTGGCAAAACACCAACGTCTCCTATTGGGACAAGCTCTACGCTGACACCCAGGGCAAGTTGAGCGATGGTGATGCATCCTGGAAAACGTACAAGAGCTACAGCATCGAGGACAGCCTGCAATCGACCAACACGGATTATATCATTGTCAACGTGCTTACGGCTGGCAAGGGCTCTGGATGCCCTATCTACTCCGACTCGGTGCGAGTGCGCTATACTGGGCAGCTCCTGCCTTCCACGTCTTATCCACAAGGTTATGTCTTCGACACGACCAACAAGAACGGAGCCTCAAACTCTACCGCTGGTGTCGCCGACATGAAGGTGAGCGACCTCACGGCTGGCTTTGCTACTGCGTTGCAACACATGCACATTGGTGACCAATGGGACGTGTACATCCCATGGACGTTGGGCTATGGCGAGTCGGGGAACAGTTCCATACCGGGATACTCTGTGTTGAAATTCAAGATACAGCTCGTAGCTTACGCAAGGGCGGGAGCAAGTCTTCCTCCGTTTAAGTAAACCGTCGTTATATCACCTTAGGTTTCAAGAAGATACACATATTATTGACCATAATACAGGACATGACCATAAAACAAGACCAGTCAAAAAGCAGAGGACTGCTATATCTCCTTTTTCTCATTGTCTGCGCAACTGCGATAACGTCGTGCAGCGATGACGAGACTTATGCCGACCAGGTGAAGCGCGAGCGTAGTGCAATAAACGCCTACATCGCCGACTCTTCGGTGAACGTCATCTCCGAGGAGCAGTTTCGCAGCCAAAACTATACCACCGACGTGTCGAAGAACCAGTTCGTGCTCTTCGAGTCGAGTGGCCTCTATATGCAAATCGTGAGGAAAGGCTCTGGCAAGCCTATCGCCTCTGGCGAGTCGGCACGCATTCTCTGCCGCTACACTGAGCGCAACTTGATGACAGACTCCATACAGGCAAGCAACACCATATCGCCTTACTATTATCGCTATCTGGAGGTAATGAGCGTGACCAACAACTCGGGCACGTTCTCAGGGAGCTTCGAGCAGAACACAAGCCTCATGTACCTTTTCTACAATAGCACCGCCATTCCGAGTGGATGGCTCGCCGCCCTGCCCTATGTCAACATTGGCAGGTATGTCAACGACGACGACGAGATGGCAAAGGTTAGGCTCATCGTGCCGCATGACCTCGGACAGCAATACGCCACTTCCGGCGTGTACCCATGTCTCTACGACATAACTTTCGAAAGAGGAAATTAACTTCTCATACAGGGGTCGGCCTTGTGCCGGCCCTTAATAATATGCATAACCTTAGAATCAAATAAAACCATAAAAAATGACTCTAATAAAATCTATTTCGGGTATTCGCGGAACGATAGGCGGTCACACCGGCGACACGCTGAACCCGCTCGACATCGTTAAGTTCACCACGGCTTACGCTACGTTCATTCGCCGCAGCAAGCAGTCGGACAGCAATACCATCGTGGTGGGACGCGACGCGCGCATATCTGGCGAGATGGTGAAAAACGTGGTGTGCGGAACGCTCATGGGAATGGGCTACGACGTGATAAACATCGGCCTGGCCACCACTCCAACGACAGAGCTCGCCGTCAGGATGAGCCACTCTGCCGGAGGAATAATAATAACGGCAAGTCATAATCCTCGTCACTGGAACGCACTGAAGCTCCTCAACCAGGAGGGCGAGTTCCTGACGAAAGACAATGGCAACGAGGTGCTCGCCATTGCCGAGAAAGAAGACTTTGAGTATGCCGACGTTGACCATCTCGGCAAATACACTGAGGACGACACATACAACCAAAAGCATATAGACTCTGTGCTCAACCTCAAGCTCGTTGACACGGAGGCCATCCGCAACGCCCATTTCCGCGTCTGCGTGGACTCCATCAACTCCGTAGGCGGCATCATCCTGCCACAGCTGCTCAACGCGCTTGGCGTGGAACACAAGTTTCTTAACGGCACTCCAAACGGTGACTTCGCCCACAACCCTGAGCCACTGGAGAAGAACCTTGGCGGCATAATGACTGAGGTGGCAAACGGAAGCTACGATCTCGGAATAGTGGTTGACCCCGACGTTGACCGCCTTGCGTTCATACAGGAGAACGGCAAGATGTATGGCGAGGAATACACCCTTGTCAGCGTTGCCGACTACATTCTCGACCACGTGAAGGGTTCTACCGTGAGCAACCTCTCCTCCACCCGTGCCCTGCGCGACGTGACCGAGAAGCATGGCTGCCAGTATTTCGCTTCGGCCGTTGGCGAGGTAAACGTCACCACGAAGATGAAAGAGGTAAACGCCGTCATAGGCGGAGAGGGCAATGGCGGAGTGATTTACCCTGAGAGCCACTACGGACGCGATGCCCTGGTTGGCATAGCCCTCTTCCTCAGTTCCATGGCACAGAAAGGTTGCAAGGCATCGGAACTGCGCGCGTCATACCCCAACTACTTCATGGCGAAAAACCGCATCGACCTCACCCCTGGCACCGACGTGGACGCTCTGCTTGCCAAGGTGAAGGCAAAGTTTGAAGGCCGCGACGACGTGAAGGTGACCGACATTGACGGCGTGAAGCTCGACTTCGCCGACTGCTGGGTGCACATGCGCAAGTCGAACACAGAGCCTATCATCCGCGTCTATTCCGAGGCCAAGACCATGGAGGAGGCACAGAAGATTGCCGAGAAAATGGAGGAAGAACTCAAATAAAAATAGAACATCCCTGCCACACAGAAGCTGTTGATTGGTGGCGGCAACACATTAATATATAAAAAGGAGCGGCTCTTTCGAGCCGCTCCTTTTTTGTTTCTATGTTGTTTTCGTCAACAAACGCAGACGATTATTGTCTCTACCTTTAGACTGGTATGTCCTTGTTCACGTTCTTTGAGAGGAACGCGGCATAGCAGAACATGTAGACCACGGCCAGCAGAGGCACGATGTAGGAAAGCATGTAGTTGAGCGTAGCGTCAGCCACGGCATTCTGGATGAGTGGCAGCACGCCACCGCCTACGACCATCATCATGAAGATGCCGCTTGCCTTCTCTGTGTACTTGCCCAAGCCCTCAGTGGCGAGGTTGAAGAGAGATGACCACATGATGGAAGTGCATAGACCGCAAAGCACGAGGAGAATGGCTCCGAGAGGCAATGTCACGACCTGGAAACCTGAACCTGTGAATACTGGCAGTGAACCCGTGATGGTTTTCGGGAGGAACATGGCCAAAATGATGAGAATGGTTCCTGCACCAGTTGTCGCCAACATCATTGCACGGCTCGACACCTTGGAGGCAATGAAACTTGAGATAAGACGTCCGACAAGCATCAAGAGCCAATAAGTGCCGGCGGCAAAGCCACCAATGGCGGCAGCCTGAACCATTGGGTTGAGCCCCATGACGCCTGCGCCGTTTGCAGAAGTGTCAGAGATGTAGAAGTTAAGCGTGCCAGGGATGCCGCACTCCACGCCTACATACACGAAGATGGCGATAACGCCAAACGTGAAATGACGAAACGCGAAAGGAGTATGCTCAAACTTGACATCTTCCTCCATTTGCTTCGGGTTATCAATAGGCACGAATAGAAGCACGAAGAATGTCACGAGGAACACGCCCATGGCCATATACAGCACAAGATTGACATCGCTCATGGCGGTGTCCTTGGTCACTGTGCCGATGAGAGCACCCACGAGCATAGGAGTCATGGTGCCAAGCAGAGAGTTGAACGTTCCACCAATGAGGTTGAGCTGGTTGCCGCGATTGCCACCACCCCCAAGCTGGTTAAGCATAGGATTGACTACGGTGTTGAGCATGCAAACAGAGAAACCCGAGATGAACGCGCCTATGAGGTAGATGACAAAACCCGTCACACTCTCTGAGAAGCCAGAGAGAAACTGAACGAGCACACCGAAAAAGCCAAAGGCGATACCGATGAGGGCCGTCTTCTTGTAGCCAATCTTCGAGAGCAAGTTGCCCGCTGGGATACCCATGAACAGGTAAGCGAAGAAGTTCATGAAGTTACCCATCATGCCGAGCATGTTGCTACCGCCAATCATGGGCTGGTTCTTCCAGATTACTCCGATAGGAGCTGCGAGGTTGGTCACGAAGGAGATCATTCCGAAGAGGAAGATACATGCCACGATGGCGATGGCGCGACCGTTGGTGTTTGTTTTTGACATTATGATATAAGTTTATAGTTAATTGGTTTTTAAAAGAGTTTGTTAGGATATACGCCCTCGTCCACGAGTTTCTGAATCTTAGCCACCACTCCTGGACGGTCAGCCGAATAGGTCACGCCAAACCACTTCGACGTGGTGTCAAGCACCTCGCAAGTAGCCTTGCCGGCCTTGATGAGCTTGTCCACGACCCATGGAATGAGATATTCCGCCTTCGGATTCGCCTTTGTCGAAGGCAGGTCGAGGAACTCCTTGAAGAGCTTATCCGAATACTCGAAATACTCAGGCGTGAAGCCCCACACATTCATCGACACAGGCGTGTTGTCGCCCGTTGTCACCCATTGGCCGTTGCCGTCCTTGTAGCTCACCTTGCCCTCGGCGTTGCGGAGGATCTCAGTGCGCTCAACGCAAGAGGTGAGATGGTTGTTCTCGTCCTTCTCGCACACGCCACGGCTCACGCTGCCATTGTCCGACAGGGTGTTGGCCACACGGAAGCCCACCATGGCATACTTACCGTTGCTGCCCTCGGGAAGCTCAGAGAGGAACTTGCCGATGACCTTGAAGCAGTCGCGATTGTAGAAATCGTCGCAATTGATTACGCAGAAAGGCTCCTTGATGACATCCTTGGCCATCATCACGGCGTGGTTTGTGCCCCAAGGCTTCGTGCGACCCTCCGGCACGCTGTAGCCCTCGGGAATCTTGTCGAGGCTCTGGAAAACAATCTCGCATGGGATGTGACCCTCATACTTTGAGAGAATCTTTTCGCGGAAGTCCTGCTCAAAGTCCTTGCGGATGACCCATACAATCTTTCCGAAGCCAGCCTGAATGGCATCATAGATGCTATAGTCCATTATGGTCTCACCATTGGGCCCCAGACCGTCGAGTTGTTTCAAACCACCATAACGGCTACCCATACCAGCAGCCAATAACAATAATGTAGGTTTCATAATTCAGTATTTTTTAATGATTGGTTCTCTTAGTCTTATCAATATGCAAAGATACCCTTTTTATGTGATACATTCACATGATAACGCCAAAATTTTGTAATTTTGTAACACTAAAACGAATATAGCCTCATGCCCATTACAGAAATACGCAGTTTAGACACTCCCGGGGTGGCCGTCTATCACCGCTTGACCGACCACCAGCTCCGCAACCGCCTCCATCCCGACGACGGTATCGTGATAGCCGAGAGCCCAAAGGTCATCAGTGTGGCCCTCGACGAGGGTCTCCAGCCCATATCCCTGCTCTGTGAGGCACGGCATATCGATGGCGACGCAGCCGACATAATAAGTCGTTGCGGCGACATTCCGGTCTACACGGGCAGCCGCGACATTCTCGCCGCGCTCACGGGCTATACCTTGACCCGTGGCGTGCTATGCGCCATGCGTCGGCCACAGCTCCCCACGTGGCATGAGCTTTGCGCGCGGTCGCGCCGCCTCGTGGTTCTCAACGCCGTATGCGACACCACCAACATAGGGGCGATTTTCCGCTCGGCTGCCGCGCTTGGCATAGATGGAGCGCTGCTCACCACAGACAGTTGCGACCCTTTCAACCGCAGGGCCGTGAGGGTCTCCATGGGCACGGTGTTCAAGTTGCCGTGGGCATGGCTCGACTCCCCACTCGCGTCTCTCCACGACCATGGCTTCAAGACGGTGGCCATGGCCTTGCGGCACGACAGCATCGCCCTCGACGACCAGAGGCTCAAAGATGAGCCAAGGCTCGCGATAGTGATGGGCACAGAGGGCGACGGACTGCCCACCGACGCCATCGACGGCGCCGACTACGTGGTCAAGATTCCCATGGCACGCGGCGTGGATTCGCTCAACGTGGCCGCGGCCTCAGCCGTGGCGTTCTGGGAGTTGGGGAAAAAATTATAGGCAAGGTATGGACACCATAAAAAGTAAAGTATTATTGCCAATATTTAACACTTGAAAACAGGCCAATCCAGAGCGGAAAAACAGTTCGTGTTTGCCTCTTGGCGACGCTCCGTGCCTGTTTCGACCATGTTTTGTTTGCCATTTCGGACAAATTTCGTCGGCTTTACGGCATAAAGCCGATGTGATTCAAGCGTGAAAGCAACGCGATTCAAGCGTGAAGGCAACGCGATTCAAGTGAAAAGGCAACACCCGGAAACCATTAAAAATATAACACTTTGATATTCAGTGTACTACAAAAATAATCAAAAATCGCATCGTCTCAACCAAGAGACCGCTTGGTTGAAAAAAAACGATTCTCAGAAGACCATTTGTAAAATGTTTTCTCAATATTTTACTTAGCGATGGACAATAGAGAGGTAAGGCCATTTATTGATTGATTGCCTTATTCCAAACTCAGGTATTTATATTGCAAAAAACTTATTTCAGTTTTGCCAAACCGCACAAAAACCACTATCTTTGCATCATATACCAAATCCTGAAAAACAATGGCAGAACTGAACGACAGAAGATTACCCGTTGGCATCCAGTCTTTCTACGAAATCAGGGAGAACGGATACGTGTACGTTGACAAGACCGACTTGATTTGGAGTCTTGTCAACAAGGGAAAGAAATACAACTACCTGAGTCGTCCGCGACGCTTCGGCAAGTCGGTGCTCGTAGACACCCTCCAGGCTTATTTCGAGGGGGAGAAACGGCTTTTCGAGGGCTTGCGGATAATGGACTTGGAAAAAGAATGGACCAAACGCCCGGTTATCCGTCTTGACATGAGCCGTGCGGGAGCCGAGGCCGACAGCATACGCTCATATCTTGACAACTGTTTTGGTAAGTATGAGAAAAAGTATGGTCTGACCCCAAACCCGACAGACAGCCTTGCCGACCGATTTGACGCGATTATTGTCAGCGCGCATGAGCAGTCAGGCCAACAGGTCGCGATACTCATTGATGAGTACGACTCGCCACTGCAACACTCGTGGCTCACGCCCGAACATGAAGCCTGCACGGCGGTCTACCGTCAGGTGTTCGCCATACTGAAGGCCGATGACTACTACGAGAAGTTCGTGTTCATCACGGGCATCACCAAGTTCACGCAAATCTCGCTCTTTTCCGTGCTCAACAACCTGAGCAACATCAGCTTCGACGGACAGTTTGCCCCGTTGTGCGGCATCACGCAACAAGAGATGACCGACAACTTCATGCCCGAGATTGAGGCAATGGGCAATCAGAACGGATGGGCGGCGGAGGAGGCCATAGGACAACTGAAAGCCAATTACGACGGCTACCACTTCAGT
>DJQL01000100.1:803-2652 GCA_002437565.1 Prevotella sp. UBA6387 | reverse complement strand
AGGACGGTTCTGCCACATCGCCGCAAAGCGACATGAGGCAGGGGAGGCGCGCAAGTTGGAGAAGATGTCTATGGAGCGGAAGTTGACAGACAACCGTAATGAGCTGCTTCAGGCCAAGAGCGACTTGGCCACGCTTCAGAAACAGATGTCGGCCTTGATAAACGTGGACGTGCCAATGTTGCCCGCGGAGTCGAGGCTGGAGGCGATAAGCCATGAGGCAAGCGCCTTCAATTTCGCCAACACCGTGGAAGGGCAATATGCCCAAGACAGGGTAAACGTGGCCGACAAGGCGGTGACGTTGGCCAAGAACGGCTTTGCGCCATCGCTCTCGCTGTCGTTGCGTTCACAGTTCGTCATCTCGTCGTGGAATCCTTATCATCAAGACCGCTCACGATTCAGTGGGGGAAACTTCATGGGCTTTGAGGTGGGTGTGGGCGTGCCGTTGTCATTCGGTGCCACGAAAGCTAAGGTCAAAGCCGCGAAGCGCGACCGCGAGATAGCCGACCTCGAGATGAGGCAGGACGAGGCTCAGCGACGGCAAGACTATAACGCGTTGCTCGGCAAGCTGTCTGTGGCACGTGAGAAAATGGATTATTACAATGGCGATGGCTTGAGGCAGGCGGAGGAAATGGCGCGACTTGCCGAGACGGAGTATGAGAATGGCGAGATAACCTATTTGGAGTTTGCAAACGTCTTGGACGAGAGCGTCGCGCATGCCATGAAGCGTGCGGCGGCAATAAACGATTACAACCAAGTGGTCATCGCTCTGCTTCAGGCAAATGGGGAAATAGGCAAACTCTGACCGCCACTCGGCTTTGGTTCACCTTATAATTAATAAACGCGCATTGGCGGTCACTGTTGTGATTGTCAATGCGCGTTTTATTTTCTATGCGTGTCAGCTTTATTTCACGATGCCTTTCTCAAGATATTCTTCAAGGTTCACCCTGACACGTGCCGCGGCATCGTCGGCTGCCACCTTTTTCATGTCGGAGTCTACCATGAGCTTCACGAGTTCCTCGAAGGAAGTCTGGGTGGGATTCCATCCCAATTCGGCCTTTGCCTTGGTGGGGTCGCCCCAGAGGTTTACCACGTCGGTGGGACGGTAGAAATCGGGCGACACCTCGACCAGTGTCTTGCCCGTGGCCTTGTCGATGCCTTTTTCTTCGGAGCCTTTGCCTTGCCAATCCAGCTCTATGCCCACATGATGAAACGCGAGCGTGGCAAACTCCCTCACGGTGTGCTGCTTGCCCGTGGCTATGACGAAATCCTCAGGCTTGTCGTTTTGCAGGATGAGCCACATGCACTGCACGTAGTCCTTGGCGTAGCCCCAGTCGCGTCGGCTGGAGAGGTTGCCGAGATATAGCTTGTCTTGCTTTCCCTGCTTGATGCGTGCTGCGGCGAGGGTTATCTTGCGAGTGACGAAAGTCTCGCCGCGTCGCTCGCTCTCGTGGTTGAAGAGTATGCCGTTGCACGCGAACATGTTGTAAGCGTCGCGATATTCCCTCACAATCCAATAGCCGTATTGCTTTGCCACGGCGTAGGGCGAATAGGGATGGAAAGGCGTGTTCTCGTTTTGCGGCACTTCCTCAACCTTTCCGTAGAGCTCCGACGTTGAGGCTTGGTATATGCGGCAAGAGTCGGCAAGCCCAAGTTGCCTCACGGCCTCAAGGATGCGCAACACTCCCACGGCATCCACGTCGGCGGTATACTCAGGAGAGTCGAAGCTCACCTGCACGTGGCTTTGCGCCGCGAGGTTGTAGATCTCCGTGGGGCGTACCAGTCCTACAACGCCCAAGACGCTCATGGAGTCGCTGAGGTCGGCGTAGTGGAGGTGGAAATGCGGCTTGCC
>DJQL01000100.1:0-729 GCA_002437565.1 Prevotella sp. UBA6387 | reverse complement strand
TGCACGTCATATCCTTTTTCAAGCAGGAACTCAGAGAGGTAGGAGCCGTCTTGCCCCGTTATGCCCGTGATGAGGGCTACTTTTCTTGTTGTCATTGTGTAGTTGATTTATGTTTTGCAAATTTCGCTAAAATTTGTGACAGTAGCAAACCTTTGCCACGGAAAAACTCATCTTTCCAGCGGCGACATGGCTTTTTGATGTTTTGTCATGAGTTCATTGACTATGGCCGTGCTGTCGCCCTTGGCCGTGGCGTTGGACTTGAGAGTACTAAATGAAAAAGGCAAGCTCTTTTCCGAAAGAACTTGCCTTTGTTGAATATGATAGCGCGAAAGGTGAATATTACTTCACCAGGACTTTCTTGACAGAGCCATCGCTCATCTTGACGATGTTGAGGCCCTTGGTCAGTTGCGACTTGCGTGCGCCGTTGACACCGTAGATTTCAGATGCTTTGGCCTCTGACGTGCTGTTGATGCCGTTGATGCCAGTAGGAGTATTGATGAAATCCTTGGCGGCCTTGATGGCTGCCTCTAACTTATCCTTACCGCCATCCTTCTCCTCGTAAGAGTTATAGTTGTAGCTCTTCAAGGCATCGTTGAGCTGCTTGACGATTGGGTCAGTCTTCTTGGGGTCGTCAGACTTGAAGAGCTCGCTGCCAGCCTCGGTATAGCTCTTGGCCTCGTTAAAGAGGTTCACGTACTCTGTGTAGGCTTTCTTCTGTGTTTCAGAGAT
>DJQL01000084.1 GCA_002437565.1 Prevotella sp. UBA6387 | reverse complement strand
GACTGCGTGTTCAAGTTCTTGATGGAAGACGAGCGCATCGCCAAGACGGTGTTGTCTGCCTTGCTGAAGAAAGAGGTGGTGAGCGTGGAGATGCGCCGCCATGAGCACCCAAACGTGACTCGCGACAAGATTTCGATGTTCCGCATCGACTTCGCCGCTCGTGTGAAGGAGGAAGACGGCACCGTGCATCTCATCCTCATAGAGCTTCAGAAGACTTGGGTAGACACCGAGACGCTTCGCTTCCGCCGCTATCTCGCCGCTCAGTACAACGCCGAGGAGAACATGGTTAGGGATGGCGATCTTAAGGGCTATGCCGTTCCGATGATAGCTGTTTACCTTCTTGGCCACCGTGTAGGCGACATCGACAAGGCTGTGGTATACGTCACGCACAACGCATTTGACTATGATGGCAAGGTGGTTGAGGGCGGCATGAAAGACCCTTTTATTAATAGCCTTATCCACGACAGCATCATCGTCCAGATACCGTTGCTCCATGGCAAGATCAACAACAGGCTTGACCGTGTGCTGAGCGTTTTCGACCAGTCGCAGCGCGATGCCAAGAACCAGCAGATAGTCTGCCTCGACGAGAAGGAATACGCCGGCGATTCAGACATGATGTACATCCTGCATCGGTTAGGTCTCGCGGCCATGGACGCTGACGTACGTCAGGAGATGAACGACGAGGACGAGTTCTACTCTGTGCTTGAGGCTCGCGACACTCAAGTCATGAAGCTTAACGAGCAGCTCACGGAGAAAAGAAAGCAGCTGAGTGAGAAGAACGCTCAGCTGAACGAAAAGGACGCGCAGCTGAACGAAAAGGACGCGCAGCTGAACGAGAAGAACGCGCAGCTGAACGAGAAGAACGCGCAGCTAAGCGAGGTGAAGGCACAACTTGCCGAGCAGAAAACACAAATAAAAGCGATGGTTAAGGCAATGGTCAATGGAGGAATGCCTATTGCCACAGTGGCCAGCACCTTGAATAAGACAATGGAAGAAATTAACGATCTCTTGGAATAATCAAATTCGTTGTAGAGGGTAATCCATTGAATCATAAGATACCCCTTCTTCCATTCAGGCCTCACGGCACTCGCACCACGTCCACCACATGACTACCGGCACCTATTAGGTCTGGGCGCTCGGATATGACCTTTTGATACTCAACGAAGCGCAAAAACGTCTCGTCGCTCATGCGGTTGAGCCGTGTGCGCATATAGTCGGAAGCTCCATCGGGCGAGAATATGGTGACGCGCTCCAGTCCTGCCATGTTGTCGAGCCTGTCAATATCGTCTGTTCGCACGTAATCGTACAATTCATCGGGCTGGGCCTGGATGTGGAAATTGCTATCCACCGCTCCCCTGTCGAGCAGGCCACCAATGCGATCTTCGTCGAAGCAATAAGAGAGGATACTGTATTCGTTCATCAAGTAAGCCACGAAAATCAGTCCGCCAGGCTTGGTCACGCGCTTTGCCTCATTTAGGGCTTTCAACTTCTCCTCATCACCTATGAGATGGTATAGTGGGCCGAGCAGGAGGGTCAAGTCCGCCGAGCCAGTGGACACGAATGGCATGTGGCGCGCGTCGCCCTGCACCACGTTGGCGGTGGGCTCGCGTTTTAGAAAGACATCAATGTTGTGGCGCACGAGCTCCACGGCCTTCACCTCATAGCCTTCAGCCATGAGCGCCGACGTGTAACGGCCCGTGCCCGCGCCGATGTCGAGCAACTTGAAACCTGGCTCCAAGAAACGGTGAAGGTGGTACATGGTAGTCTGAAACTCCACCATGCCATGTCTGCGCTGAAGGCGCAAGTCTTCAGGGTGCTTGTTGTAGTGTTTCTCTATGTTGGATAGTGCCATTGCCTAATCGCTGAAGGGCGTGCCAAAAGACCTCCGCCTTTTGGCACGCCCCTTTATATTTACTTGGACAGTTGTTATTTCTTAGTCGTGTTGGCCTTGCTCTTGTAAGCCTTGTTCAGGCCAGCCACCACCTCGGCGGTAATGTCATATGCCTTGTTGGCATAGAGCACGTTGTCGCCCTGCTTCGCGAAGATCATGCCATACTTGCCGTCCTTGTTGAACACGGCGAGATAATGCTGGATGGAATCGTGCAAAGCCTTGTTATACTTGTCGGTCTCGGTCTGGAACTCTCCGCTGAGCCTTTGGTTGAGGGCCTGGAGGTCGTTGCTCTGCTTCTGCAGTCCGGCCTGGATAGCCTCCGCCTGCTCGCGGGTGTAAGCGTTTTGCTGCACCTTCTGCTGGAAGTTGGCAGCCGCTCCCTGCAATGCCTGCTGGCGGCTGGCAAGGGTCTTCTGGATGTTGCTGCCCTTTTGGTTCAGAATCTTGGTGTACTCCTTGCAAAACTGGTACTGCGTCATGATGGAGTCCACCTCCACATAAGCGATTTGCGTGCTTGCCGCCTTCTGCGAGGTCGTCTCCGACTTCTCGTCCATTTTGGGCGCGCTCTTGTTGCAAGAGGTAAAGCCGAAAGTCGTGGCAATGCTCAATGCCACGGCGAAGATGATGTTTTTCTTCATATTTGATTTGTATATTAGTCTGTCATGAATGTCCGTATTACCTGAAACGCCCTTTCACTCGCATCTCCCTATCCTCGTCCACCACGCAGTGGATGCCTCGCTCGCGCATGGCCTCGGAATCATGGATGTGCATGGATGAGAACCTGCCATTCTTGCGAAGCAAGACCTTGACGGAGAGGAGTGCCACGGATATAGCAATTATTAACACCGTAAGGAGTAGCGTTTCTATCATTATTTACTAAATTTGCAGTGGTTTTCTACATAATACGCTGCAAAGATAGCGTTAAATGGACAAACCGCAAAAAGTTAAGGCGACAATTTAAGTATTTAATCATAAAAATAGCAAAGATTATGGCAGATTTAAAACCCGCCCGCGTGTTCGAGCAATTCGCGGCAATCAACAAGATACCGCGCCCGTCAAAGCATGAGGAGAAGATGATTGAGTATCTCAAGAAGTTTGGCGAGAGCCACGGACTTGAGACCAAGGTCGACGAGACTGGCAACGTGATAATCCGCAAGCCTGCCACAAAGGGTTACGAAGACCGCGCCACCACTATCCTACAGAGCCACATGGACATGGTGTGCGACAAGCTCGTGGACGTGGACTTCGACTTCTCTAAGGATGCCATCCAGACTTATGTCGAGGGCGACTGGATGCACGCCAAGGGCACCACGCTCGGTGCCGACGACGGAATAGGCGATGCCATCGAGCTCGCCATACTCGATTCCGACGACATCGAGCACGGCCCGATAGAGTGTGTCTTCACGCGCGACGAGGAAACGCAGCTTACGGGTGCCATCGGCATGAAGCCGGGCTTCATGACCGGTCAATACCTCATCAACCTCGACTCTGAGGACGAAGGGCAGGTGTTCATCTCTTGCGCTGGCGGAAGAAGCACAATAGCCACATTCCGTTTCGAGCGTGAGTCTGCTCCCGCAGGCTTCTTCTTCATGGAGGGCTCGCTGAAAGGTCTCAACGGGGGGCACTCTGGTGACGACATCGAGAAGAAGCGTGCCAACGCCATCAAGGTGCTTGCACGATTCCTGTACATGGAAAAGGGCAAGATGCCATTGCGCCTCGCACAGTGGAACTCTGGCAAGATGCACAACGCCATTCCTCGCGACGGCAAGATCGTGTTCGCCGTGCCTACCGACAAGAAGGAGGAGGTGAAGGCAGACTGGAACGTGTTTGCCTCACAGGTGGAGGATGAGTACCACGTAACCGACACCAACATGAAGTGGGTGCTTGAGAGTTGCGAGGCACAGAGCGTGATGCCCGAGAAGGTGAGCGCCAACCTCATCAACGCGCTGCAGGCCGTGGACAACGGCGTGTTCGCCATGTGCCAGGACAAGGAACTGGCTTGGATGGTTGAGACGTCAAGCAATGTGGCAAGCGTGCAGAGCGAGGCAGACAAGGTGGTCATCGTGAGCTCGCAGCGTTCCAACGTGACATCAAACCTCACCAATGTTTGCAACACGGTGAAGGCTACCTACGAGCTCGCCGGCGCCGACGTGGAGCAAACCGATGGTTACCCCGCATGGCAACCCAAGCATGGCTCCGAGCTTCAACGCATCGTGAAGGAGGCCTACCGCAAGCTCTTCGGAAAGGATCCCGTGGTGAGGGGCATACACGCCGGCTTGGAGTGTGGCCTGTTCTCAGAAAAATATCCCGACCTCGACATGGTGTCGTTCGGCCCGACGCTCCGCAACGTGCACACGCCCGATGAGTGTCTCTACATACCGACCGTACAGATGGTTTGGGACCACTTGCTCGAGATTCTGAAAAACATCCCCAAGAAGTGATGCACATGCTTAACACTTTGGCCATCGGTGCCTGCGTGGCTTTTGCAACAATGACAGCCTTTTCCTCGTGTGGCGACAGCCATACGGCGAAGTCGTGCGCCAAGGAGTTCATGGAAGGACAAATGGCACGAGCCGATGTCGACTACATCACTTGGTCACCACTCGACTCCACCAAGCACCTCACCGACTCGGCGTTGCAAGTGATGCGCGCCACGGCCAAGAAGACAAGGCTGGTGAAGCCCGGCACGACATACCAAGCTCCCACGGCGAAGCTCAACTTCATCTCCCTGAGATATGCCATCGACAAGGACACGCTCATGGCAACGTTTTATCTCGACGACAAGCTCACGGGCATCGTCGGCGTGAAAGCCAACCCCGTGGTGAAACCATAAGCTGAGCCAAAGGCAACAAAAAAAATAGCAAGCAGGAGGTAAACATCCGTCATTGGTGTTTACCTCCTGTTTTCGTAAATGTAAAATATTATCGCCCAAAGTTTAATACTTGGAAACAGTTCTTCCTGAGCTGATTTTCATACAGCAGTGGCAGCTCTTGTACCTCGATCCCTTCAAGCGCCAATTTTAACTGGCACAATATTTATTTTTGCAAATAAGGCACATTATTGTCGCTTTCTGCTCCCTTGTTTAGATTATTTCGTACATTTGCATATGAAATATATTGATACTTTACATAATAGCATGCGCAAAAATGCTTTTTTTTGACACATCCGCCTGTCTATATACGTATAGGATTAATGG
>DJQL01000088.1:32306-35687 GCA_002437565.1 Prevotella sp. UBA6387 | reverse complement strand
GAGAAAATACTTGAACTTGAATCGCAACTGTTCTCAGAGCTAATCGTTGACATGCAGGAGTTCATACCGCAAATACAAATCAACGCCAACATCCTCGCCCACATCGACACGCTTCTGTCGTTTGCCAAGGTATCGGAGGACAACGCGTACGTGAGGCCTGTGGTCGACGACACCAACGTGCTCGACATTCACCAAGGCCGCCATGCCGTGATAGAGACGCAGATGCCCCTCGGCGAGCGTTACGTGCCCAACGACGTGTATCTCGACACGGAGAAACAGCAGATAATGATGATAACGGGTCCCAACATGGCCGGTAAGTCGGCACTGCTGCGCCAGACCGCCATAATAGTGCTGTTGGCTCAGATAGGCTGCTTCGTGCCAGCCGAGAGCGCGAGAGTCGGACTTGTGGACAAGATATTCACAAGGGTCGGGGCAAGCGACAACCTCTCGCTCGGCGAATCCACGTTCATGGTGGAGATGACCGAGGCCGCGGACATCCTGAACAACGTGTCACCACACTCGCTCGTGCTCTTCGACGAGCTTGGCAGGGGCACGTCAACCTACGACGGCATATCCATAGCCTGGGCAATAGTGGAATACCTGCATGAGCACCGTGGCTCACAGGCACGCACGCTTTTCGCAACCCACTATCATGAACTCAACGAGATGGAGAAGCAGTTCCCACGGATTAAGAACTATAACGTGGCCGTGAAGGAGATTGACGGGAAAGTCATCTTCCTTCGTAAGCTAACGCCAGGCGGGTCGGAGCACTCTTTCGGCATTCACGTGGCTGAGATGGCTGGAATGCCACGCTCCATCGTGCGACGTGCCAACGACGTGCTGAAGGAACTTGAGGCCGACAACGCTGAAGTGGGCAACGCCGGCAAGGCAAAGGTGGAGAACATTGGCAAGGATCGTGACGGCGTACAACTCAACATATTCCAACTCGATGACCCGGTGCTGAAACAAGTGCGTGACGAGATTCTGGAGCTTGACATCAACAACCTCACGCCAGTGGACGCGCTCAACAAGCTCAACGAGATAAAGAAAATCGTGACGGGAAAGTCGTCGAGATAAAACTATAAAACCTATTTCTCCCACTTCACTTGAACGGCGAGACGCGCGTGCCACACGCGGCATGTAATAACCATAAATGAAAATCCCTGTTGCCAAATCAGCAACAGGGATTTTCATTTATATATAGATAATGTGTTTACGCCTTGACAGGCTCAGCTACGACAGGCTCTTCATTGCCTTGCTGCATATTGTCGATCTTCTTACCCAACACGATGTAGGCGACAGGCGAAGCGAGGAAGATGGAACTCAACGTTCCGACTATCACACCTATAATCATTGCGAACGAGAACGAACGGATGGAGTCGCCACCAAGAATAAAGATGGCAAGCAACACGATCAACGTAGACACAGACGTGTTGATAGTACGCGAGAGGGTCTCGTTGATAGAATCGTTGAACAACTTCTGCTTGTCTCCCTTTGGATGCAGGCGAAGGTTCTCACGAATACGGTCGAACACCACCACGGAGTCGTTGATGTCGTAACCTATCACCGTAAGTATGGCACCGATAAACGCCTGGTCAATCTCAAGTGAGAAGCCTATCCAGCCATAGCAGAGCGAGAAGAGGCCGATGACCATGGTCGTGTCGATGGCCAAGGCCAAGATTGAACCGACAGAGAAACCTACGTTGCGGAAACGGAGCAAGATGTAAAGGAATATACAGAGCAATGCCAATCCCACGCTTATGACCGCATTTCTCGTAATGTCCTTTGCCACTGAAGGGCCGACCTTCGACGAGCTGATGATTGAGCCGCCCTGACGGATGTCAGGGTTCTTGAAAGCGTCAACATTGGCCTGGCTGACGAAGCCGCTCTTATGGAGAGCATTGTAGAGAATGGTCTCAGCCTTGTCGTCAGCGTTAGGATCGTTGCTGTCAATATCCCAGTTGGTGCTCACGCGGATTGTCTTGCCATCAGTGCCTATGGCGATAACTGTTGTCGTGGCGAGCTTGCCCTTGTCAGAGCCTGTCGTATTGACAAAGGCATTCTGCAATACGGGGCGGACATCCTCCACAGGAACCGACTTGTTGAGTGTTACCACATAGTTGCGACCACCCGTGAAGTCGATGCTCTGGCTCAAGCCGCGAATGGCGAAGCTGGCCACGCAGATGACGATAGCCACTGCATACACGGCGAAGCTCACCTTGTACATCGACATGAAACGGTATTTGGTGTTCTGCATGAGGTTCTTTGAGAAACCTGTCCAGAACTTCAAGTGCATCCACTTGCCATGGTTGAGCTTGTACTCGTAGATAAGACGAGTGAGGTAAACGGCAGTGAAAAAGTTACAAACGATACCAATGATCCAAGTCGTGGCGAAACCACGGATAGGGCCTGTGCCAACGGCGAGAAGGATGATACCTGTAATCAATGATGTGAGGTTGGAGTCGAAGATGGCTGAGAAAGCATTGCTATAACCCTCGGAAATAGCCTTTCTCATGTCCTTGCCCTTGCGAAGCTCCTCCTTGATACGTTCATACACAAGCACGTTGGCGTCCACGGCAGTACCCAACGACAGCACCATACCGGCAATACCACTCATGGTCAATGCAGCCTGGAAAGAAGTCAGGATGCCAAGCGTGAAGAACACGTTGACCAACAGCGCGCCAATGGCGATAGAGCCAGGGATGATATTGTAGATGGCGAGCATGAAGACTATCAACAGCACGAAAGCCACGATGAACGACACGATACCCTGCTGGATTGACTGCGCGCCAAGCGTAGGACCTACGACTTCTTCCTGAACGATGTGTGCAGGAGCCGGCATACGGCCAGAGTTAAGAGTGTTGGCAAGGTCTTTGGTGTCTTGCACCGTGAAGTTGCCGCTGATGGAGCTTTGTCCACCGCTAATCTCACCGTTTACGCGAGGAGCGGAATAAACAACATTGTCGAGGGTAATGGCTATGGCCTTGCCCACGTTGGCCTTTGTCAACTCGGCCCAACGGCGCGCGCCCTCAGAGTTCATTGTCATGGAAACCTCTGGCTGGCCTGTGAGCTGGTTGAACTCATCCTTTGCCTGCACCACCACGTCACCCTCAAGTGGGGCACGACCATTGGTCGTCGTGACCTTCAAGGCGTGCAACTCAAAGATGTTCTTAGCCTGGATGCCATCAGCAGGCTTGGCGCTCCAAAGGAGCTTGAGGTCGCTGGGCAGAATCTGCTTGGCCAGACTGCCATAGATAATCTTGTTGATGGCAGCTGTATCGCGCACGCTCGCATATCCGCAAACGCTCAGGCCCTGTCCTGTGGTCTGCAGCATGGCGAGCAACGGGTGCAGCTTCTTTGCCTCCTCAAGTTGTGCGTCGG
>DJQL01000088.1:28873-32233 GCA_002437565.1 Prevotella sp. UBA6387 | reverse complement strand
GCCTGCTTGACCTCCTTCTCGGCCGTGGCCTTAGCCGCGGCCACATCTTTATCGGCCTTTGCGGAGTCGGCAACAGTCTTCTCCTCGGCATCACCATTGGCGATGCGCTGATCGAGCTGCTGCAGATAAGGCAAGACCTCATCAGCATTGTAAGTCTCCCAGAACTCCAGGTTTGCGGAACCCTGCAAAAGCTTACGCATACGCTCCGGCTCACGGATACCAGGCATCTCTACAGAGATACGACCCTCGGCACCCTGCACCTTCTGGATATTGGGCTGAACCACGCCAAACTGGTCGATACGCGTGCGAACCACATTGAAAGAGTTGTCGATGGCAGCGGACACCTCAGAGCGAATGACCTTCTCCACCTCGCTGTCAGTGCTGGTCGGAGAGACTTTGCCCTGCAACTCAGTAGTGGCAAACACCTCGGCAAGCTTGTGGCCAGGGGCATTCTTGTGGTAAGCGTTGATGAAAAGGGTGATGAAGTCGCCCTGTGTGGCTTGCAACTCCTTGCGAGCCTCATCCATGGAACGGGTAAAGGCGATGTCGGTCTTGTGATCGGCAAGATTCTCCACCACGTCGGGCACGGAGATCTCAAGGATCACATTCATACCGCCCTTAAGGTCCAGACCCAGACCAATCTGAGTCTCGAGACACTTCTGGTAGCTGTAGATGCCGAGATACTTCACAGAATCCTTGTAATCCTGCTGGGCAACGGCATCGGGCCGCTTGGCCGCCTGACTGTCATAATAGCTTGTGGCAATCGGGAAGCTCAAGTAGAAGAGGCTCACGAGCGTCAGAAGAACGGCTGTCGTGATAACGATTCCTTTGTTTTGCATTGTGTTTGTTAGTTATTTTTGTTGTTTCTATTTCACTAAAATATATAATATGTGCAAAGTTACAAGTTTTTTTTAGTTTATAATGAAGAAAACTATGGAAATTTAAAGTTTAAGCCAGCACATTATAGGATAATGGTCAGAATTTTTTATGGATTTATCCACTTTGCAAGCATAGGGTTTGAAGTCTGGAGTACAAAGTATGTTGTCAATCCTGACATATATCCTCGACCTATGATAACTTATGCCTGGGCCGTTGCCTGTCTCCACATAGCAATCGACAAGTCCCTTGGAAATGATGCGGTGTGCATAAGAAAGCGGCGTGTCGTTGAAATCGCCACACACGATCATCGGCACCCCACTATGATAGGCTATATACCTCGCCACGGCGTCTGCCTCTGGAGCGCGCTTCTTGGTTTGCCTTCCAAGGTGGTTGATGAGCCATTTCGACGTGCGGGTAACAGCCCTTCCTCCAAGCTCGCCCTTCACGAGTTGCTGAAACTGCTCCTTGTCGTCAAGGCTTAACCCCGTGGTCTCAAGGTGGTTGTTCACGACGATGATGTCACGATGGCGCACCCTCAACTTGAAGGCGCAACTCATGTTGCCTTTCGACTTATAGCGTATGCGCTCCTTGGAAAGTATGGGATACTTGGAAAAGATGGTCATGCAATCGCCCTTGTTCTTGGCCGTGTCCTTATATTCGTATACCTTTCCCAAGATGGAATCGACCTGCACGCTGCCGACCTCGTTCTCTGACGACTCTTGCAGACACACGATGTCAGCGTCTTGGCGCTTGATATATAGCAGTATGGCGTTGGGCTTGTCGCGCTCCTCCCATCCCGCATAACTATACACGTTATACGAAAGCACCTTGATGCTTCCCTTGGGCGGAGTCGACGGGAGGTTAAGGGGGCAATACCTCCTCACGGGGCCATAGCAAACTATAAAACCCAACAATGGTATGATAGTCATCCTCACCTTGACCAACGCCCAAAAGACGAGGAAGAAGATGTTGATGGCAAGGACAATGGGGAAAAACAACCCCATGTTGCTCAACTTCGGCCATACGACAGGGTCTACCTTGTCGGCATTGCCAATGAGCAGCATCAGCAGGATGGAAGCCACGTTGGCTCCACCTATTATTTGAACGGTGACACGTGAGACTTTATTCATTTCTTGCTTTGATCGAAGAGCGTCTGCTTCTCGTCACGCGTCAGACTGTCGTAGCCGCTCTTGCGTATCTTGTCAAGGATGCGGTCCACCTCCTCTTGCTTAGCCCTCTTTCGGGCATTATAGTCCCAGTCAGGATTATCATCGCGCTGGCGCTTCATCTTGCTTTGCTCCCACTTGCTTCTCATGCTGTTGAAGATTTGCGAGCCACCTTGCAGGCCTCCGCCGTAAGGGTGACGTTGCCAATACCTTATCAAGAAGAAACCGAATATCATGCCACCAAGATGCGCTATATGAGCCACTTGGGAGCCTGGCTGCGCAAGGGCGGAGAAAAACTCCACCGCGATTGAGCCAAGCACCATCCACTTGGCCTTGATGGGTATCGGGATGGGGATGATGAACATTCGCTCTTCGGGAAACATCATGCCAAAGGCAAGGAGCAATGAATAGATGGCACCAGAGGCTCCCACGGTGGTCCACTGGCTCAATGCCGAATCGTTGGCGGCCGCCACTTGCAACAGTTGGGAAAAGCCAAAGCCACCATCGGAAGATATGACATAAAACTGCACAAACTGGGCTATCTCCTGCATCAATCCCGCACCAATACCACAGAAGAGGTAATAGGCGATGAAACGGCGTGGCCCCCACACGCGCTCCATCACGGAGCCGAACATCCACAGCATGAACATGTTGAGGATGATGTGTTCCCAACCACCGTGCATGAACATGTAAGTGATGAGCTGATATACATGGAAGTCGGTGGCAAGGAAGAAATGGAGGCCAAACAGTGAGTTGAGGTCAACCACCCGCCCCAAAGCGAGCATTGATATGAAACACAGGAAATTCAGGATGATAAGGTTGCGTGTTACCGCTGGCATTCTAAGCATAATTACTATATGATTCTGATTTATAACCGCCCACACCACAACATGGCGAGGGCACGGTTGCAAAATTACGAAAAAAAGCCCTTAAAAGGCCATCTTGCGAGTCTTTTACCACTTTTTTTAGCCTTTCATGCCACTTTTCTTTTCTTTTTGTTTGCTGATTAAAACTATTGCATTATATTTGTCGCTGAATAAGGGATTTAGAGCCTGAAAAGCATTTCACGTCCCGCTCCAACCGCTACGAGGCAAACGATTAAGCAACATAAATCACATTAATATATTACAATTATGACAAAAGCAGATCTTATCAAGAAGATTGCCGCAACAGCCAACATCAACGCAACAGAGGCAAAGCTGGCTCTCGATGCCACCACAGAAGCCATCAAGCAAGCCCTCACCGCCGGCGAGAAGGTTCAGCTCATCGGTTTCGGCACATTCTCCGTCAACGAGCGCCCAGCTCGCGACGGCAA